>NZ_JAQFJJ010000019.1:0-36784 GCF_030440005.1 Streptococcus sp. SP1 | reverse complement strand
AAGACGCAGTGGTTGAGTGGGCTCTACTACGCTGATTTCATCAGCTTTTACAGCCCTACTCAACTGTGCGGAGGTGGGACGACGAAATCGAATTCTAACGAATTACCGATTTCTGTCCCACTCTCTCGGGAGGTTTGAAAGTAAAACAGTTTGGGGAACTGTTTTAGTCTGAGCCCAGAAATTGAAAAGCGAAGGGGTTCAAAACGAATTGAACACGGGCTGCGGATTGTGTCAAAAGCGTAAAATACATTAGTACTAAATCCAAGACACAGTAGCTGATTGAATTCTTCTCCCGCCTTTTAGCCCGGAGGAAGAATCCTAATCAGCCTTGTGGGGGCAGGACAACGAAGCAATCCCATACAACAGTGCTTCTGTCCTGCTCCCTATTTTGACTTTATCCGCGAACGCCCTTTGTATCTTAATATAGTCATGGAACTTCCTGGATTGCTGAAATCATCCACTGGATCATTTCACCTAACGTCCGTACTCACCTAAGGAAAGTTTCTAAGATGACTTTGTCATCAATCTTAGGCGACTAGTGAACAGACTAGTCGTCTTCTTTTTCTTCCACCAAAGGCAACTCGGTATGAGCCACGAAATTGGTCATGGTGACACCCAAGAGGCGGATTCCAGTATTTGTCGATTCAATTTCTTGAAAAATATGGCGAGCGGAACGATTGATCCGCTCAGCCTCTCGTGTTGGCTCCGTCAGTGTGATCCGCTTGGTCAAGGTGGTAAAGTCAGCATAGCGCACTTTTAAGACCAAGGTCTTGCCTTGCTTGCCGTGTTTTACCAGCGATTGGGCTACCTTACTGGACAGATTGGCAATTTCTTCTAAAATATCATCTTCAGCATAGAGTAGCTTGCGGTAGGTCCGCTCTTTTCCGATCGACTTGCGGATGCGATGGCTCTTGACAGGGCTATTGTGAATGCCTCTTGCCTTACGAAAGAGATCATAGCCAAATCGCCCAAATCGATCAATCAAAGTCATCTCCGGGATGGCTAAAAGATCCGCACCAGTATAGACCCCCATCTCATGCAGCCGCTCCACTGTCTTCTTTCCTACCCCGTGAAATTTGGCAATGTCCATCTGGCTCAGGAAATCCTCGGCATCCTCCGGCAAGACCACCGTTAGGCCACGGGGCTTTTGGTAGTCACTTGCCATCTTGGCCAAAAACTTATTATAAGAAACACCCGCTGAAGCTGTGAGATGCAACTCTTCCCAGATCGCATGCTGAATCAAGCGAGCGATTTTGACAGCTGATTTGCTCTGGATTTTATTTTCTGTCACATCCAAATAGGCTTCATCAATACTCATGGGCTCGATCAGATCTGTATAGCGCTTGAAAATCTTACGAACCTGCTCGCCAACTTCTCGATATTTTTCATAATTTCCAGAGATAAAAATCGCTTGAGGACAAAGGCCCAGCGCTTCTTTGGAACTCATGGCCGAATGAATTCCATATTTCCTTGCTTCATAGTTACAGGTCGAGACCACACCTCTCCCACCTGACTGACGAGGGTCCTGGCCAATTACGACAGGCTTCCCCTTTAAACTAGGGTTATCTCTTTCTTCGACGGCAGCAAAAAATGCATCCATGTCAATATGAATAATCTTGCGACTCGTATCATTCACTAATGGAAATATCAGCATTTTTCACCCTCCTTTCTTTCTATTATAGGAAGAAAATTTTAGAATTGCAAAAATCAAACTTCCGCAAAACTTTGAAAATCGATGGAAAACGGCGCACGTTTTCAAAAATATAGTACAGAACAACATCGAATCAAGAACTGTATTATAAAAGAATCTGCCATTTTTCACAATTTGTCTTTGTGTAACCGGTTTCTGTATGGTATACTACTAGTGTAAATGCAACAGATGTAGTTGCTAGAAAGATAATAGAGGAAAATAGTAATGGTTGTTAAAACAGTCGTTGAAGCACAAGATATTTTTGACAAAGCCTGGGAAGGCTTCAAAGGTGAAGATTGGAAAGAAAAAGCAAGCGTTTCTCGCTTCGTTCAAGCTAACTACACACCATATGATGGAGATGAAAGCTTCTTAGCTGGTCCAACTGAACGTTCTCTTCATATCAAAAAAATTGTTGAAGAAACAAAAGCTCATTATGAAGAAACTCGTTTCCCATACGATAACCGTCCAACATCTATCGCTGATATTGCAGCTGGATACATCGACAAAGAAAACGAAGTGATCTTCGGGATCCAAAACGATGAACTCTTCAAGTTGAACTTCATGCCAAAAGGTGGTATCCGTATGGCTGAAACTACTTTGAAAGAAAATGGATACGAACCAGATCCAGCTGTTCATGAAATCTTCACTAAATATGTAACTACTGTAAACGATGGTATCTTCCGCGCTTACACTACAAACATCCGTCGTGCCCGCCACGCTCACACTGTAACTGGTCTTCCAGATGCATACTCTCGTGGACGTATCATTGGGGTTTACGCTCGTTTGGCTCTTTACGGTGCTGACTACTTGATGGCTGAAAAAGCAAGCGACTGGAACTCTATCACTGAAATCGATGAAGAATCAATTCGCCTTCGTGAAGAAGTAAACCTTCAATACCAAGCTTTGAAAGAAGTTGTTCGCTTGGGTGATCTTTATGGTGTAGACGTTCGTCGTCCTGCCTTCGATACAAAAGAAGCAATCCAATGGACAAACATTGCCTTCATGGCTGTCTGCCGTGTCATCAACGGTGCTGCTACTTCTCTTGGACGTGTTCCAATCGTTTTGGATATCTACGCAGAACGTGACTTGGCTCGTGGTACTTACACTGAATCAGAAATCCAAGAATTCGTTGACGATTTCGTTATGAAATTGCGTACTGTTAAATTTGCTCGTACAAAAGCTTACGACCAATTGTACTCAGGTGACCCAACCTTCATCACAACTTCTATGGCTGGTATGGGTAACGATGGACGTCACCGTGTTACTAAGATGGACTACCGTTTCTTGAACACTTTGGACAATATCGGTAACTCTCCAGAACCAAACTTGACAGTTCTTTGGACTGACAAATTGCCATATAGCTTCCGTCGCTACTGTATGCACATGAGCCACAAACACTCTTCTATCCAATACGAAGGTGTAACAACAATGGCCAAAGACGGATACGGTGAAATGAGCTGTATCTCATGTTGTGTATCACCACTTGACCCAGAAAACGAAGAACAACGCCACAACATCCAATACTTCGGTGCTCGTGTTAACGTACTTAAAGCTCTTCTTACTGGTTTGAATGGTGGTTACGACGATGTTCATAAAGACTATAAAGTATTTGACATCGAACCAGTTCGTGACGAAGTTCTTGACTTTGACACTGTTAAAGCTAACTTCGAAAAATCTCTTGACTGGTTGACAGACACTTACGTAGATGCTTTGAACATCATCCACTACATGACTGATAAGTACAACTACGAAGCAGTTCAAATGGCCTTCTTGCCAACTCACCAACGCGCAAACATGGGATTCGGTATCTGTGGATTTGCCAACACTGTTGATACCTTGTCAGCAATCAAATACGCTACTGTTAAACCAATCCGTGACGAAAATGGATATATCTACGATTACGAAACAATTGGTGAATACCCACGTTGGGGTGAAGATGACCCACGTTCTAACGAATTGGCAGAATGGTTGATCGAAGCTTACACTACTCGTCTTCGTAGCCACAAACTTTACAAGAACGCTGAAGCAACTGTTTCACTTCTTACCATCACTTCTAACGTTGCCTACTCTAAACAAACTGGTAACTCTCCAGTCCACAAAGGGGTATACCTCAACGAAGATGGTTCTGTGAACTTGTCTAAATTGGAATTCTTCTCACCAGGTGCTAACCCATCTAACAAAGCTCGTGGTGGATGGTTGCAAAACTTGAACTCACTTGCTAGCCTTGACTTTGGTTATGCAGCTGACGGTATCTCACTTACTACTCAAGTTTCACCACGTGCTCTTGGTAAGACTCGTGACGAACAAGTTGATAACTTGGTAACCATCCTTGATGGATACTTCGAAAACGGTGGACAACACGTTAACCTGAACGTTATGGACTTGAACGATGTTTACGAAAAGATCATGTCAGGTGAAGACGTTATCGTTCGTATCTCTGGATACTGTGTAAACACTAAATACCTCACTCCAGAACAAAAAACTGAATTGACACAACGTGTCTTCCACGAAGTTCTTTCAATGGATGATGCCTTGAACTAAGATTCAAATAGATCTTAAAAAACCAGTCGGAAACGGCTGGTTTTTTCATCCCATCGCAAGATTATTCTGAATTTTGAAAGAGTTTAAGAGCCTACCACATAGAGTTTGACAGCGTTTTCTTCAAATGTTATAGTAGAGCTGTAAATAATATAGAAGGGGTGATCCTATGTTTTTAACATTTGTTCTCGCTATTATTTGGCTCTTTATCTTGATTGCACTGATCTTTTTAGCAACCCTTCTCGTCCAGGATATGACCGTGCAGCATCACCACCCGAGTTAACGAATGATAAAACTAAACAATAGCTATTCTAAACGAATTCAGAAAGGATAAGAAACAAACTAGAATTGTCAGATTTTAGTTCTGTCTCTCGTCCTTTTTTGCTATAATAGAAACAGATTATTTAGTAAGAAGGAAATTATGGAAGAGTCAAAACAGATCAACCACGTGATCGACGTTCTGATGTTAGCTGGAACTCTCCTGTTAGAAAGCGGTTCTGAGATCCACCGAGTCGAAGATACGATGATCCGGATTGCCCATTCACAGGGAATCGACGATTGCAATGCTTTAGCGATGCCGGTCGCTATTTTCTTTTCAATCGAGAATGCCAATATCACGCGTATGAAACGGATCTTACGGACCAATTACAATATTGAAAAGGTCTGTGATGTTAACCAGATCTCTCGTCAACTGGTCTCTGGAGAGATGGATCTCTCTCAAGCCTACCAGGCCTTGAGAGAGTTAAAAAATAAGCGCGTTCCTTATACCAATCTCCAGTTGACCATTGCGGCGACTCTCAGTGCGCCTTTCTTCTCCATCATGTTTGGAGGAAATGTCTACGACGCGATTGGGGCAGTCATCGCAACTGTTTTTGCCTTTTCTTTTTCACTTGTCGTTGAGAAATACGTTCGTATTCCTTTTGCAACAGCCTTTGCGGCCGCCTTTATCTTTGGATTTTTAGCCCATATCTGGGCCAAATATAGTGGTTTTCCTTCCAATACGGATCTCATTATCGCTGGCTGTGTCATGCCCTTCGTTCCTGGAATTGCCATGACCAATGCTGTACGGGATCTTATGAACAACCACCTCAACTCAGGGATGAGTAAACTTTTTGAGACCCTCCTTATCACACTTGCACTTGGTGCCGGAACTACGGTCGCCCTAGTCCTTATGAAATAAAATGATGAACCTAACTGAATTTTTAATCCAAGCGGTGGCCAGTTTGATTGCCATCATTACCTTTTTAATCGTCCTCAATGTGCAACGCTCCATGCTAATCCCTGGAGGAATCCTAGGCATGAGCATTTGGTTGCTTTACTATGTACTAAAAGGGCCTACCAATGTCATCGTAGCAACCTTTATCGCCGCTATTGTAGGATCCTGTATCAGTCAGATTTTAAGTATCGTTCTCAAGACTCCTGTTGTGGTCTTTATGTTATCCATTCTCGCCCCCTTAGTTCCTGGATATATTTCCTATCGGACGACTTCCTTTTTTGTCAGTGGCCAATATCGCCAGGCAGTGACCAGCGTGACCCTGGTGGTTATTCTGGCCTTGGTGATTTCCATCGGGATGGCTAGTGGCTCTGTCGTCTTGAAACTGTATCATTCTTATCAACGTTATCAGAAAAGAAAAGCAGCTAATGTAAACTAGCATTGATTGCTTTTCTTTTTATGATTGTCTGTAGACTTATAAAATACATACGCGAATGCTCCAAACAAATCACTAGGAACTAAAAAGATCTCTAACTATTAAGTAGGAGCTGTATAGAAACTGGTGAATAGAAAACTGATTTGATGCTTTTCCCTCCTTAAAATATCATCAAAGACACAGATAATTGAATTTTCAAGGACCCCCTATTACCTAAAATTAGGACCTTTTAAAATCATCTACTCTATCATTCACCCATTCCTTTTAGTAAACAAAAGTTGAGTCTTTTTCTTTATTATTCTCTATTTTGACCTTCCACATTAATTTCTAACCAGCAACGATTCAAATTCGGTCCTAAGAATGATTTCCAATAGGATCTAGCTTTTTCAAGGGAATTTTGCTCTTAAATATGGTAGAATAGTAACGAAATATACTAGTAGATATCAAATAAAAAAGAGGTTAAGAATGACAATTGGGATTGATAAGATTGGTTTTGCGACGAGTCCTTATGTCTTGCGTTTAGAAGATTTGGCTACTGCTCGTGATACCGATCCCGAAAAACTAAGCAAGGGTCTTCTCTTAAAAGAACAAAGTGTTGCGCCGATCACAGAAGACATCGTCACATTGGCTGCTACTGCAGCAGATGATATTTTAACAGACGAAGACAAAGAAGCGATCGACATGGTGATTCTTGCGACAGAATCTGGAATTGACCAGAGTAAGGCTGCTGCTGTTTTTGTCCATGGCTTACTAGACATCCAGCCTTTCGCTCGCTCTTTTGAGATGAAAGAAGCCTGTTATGCTGCGACTGCTGCCTTGGATTATGCTAAACTCCATGTTGAAAAATTCCCACAGAGTAAGGTTTTGGTCATTGCCAGTGACATTGCTAAATACGGAATTGGAACTCCTGGAGAACCAACACAGGGGGCTGGAGCGGTTGCCATGCTAATCAGCCACAATCCTCGTATTCTATCTTTTAACGATGACAATGTTGCCCAAACACGTGATGTCATGGATTTTTGGCGTCCAAATTATGCGACAACTCCCTTCGTGAATGGGATTTATTCAACGCAACAATATCTAGATTCTCTGAAAACAACCTGGGCGGAATACCAGAAACGAACTGGCCTTGTCTTAACAGACTTTGCGGCCGTCTGCTTCCACTTGCCTTATCCGAAATTAGCTCTCAAGGGCTTGAAAAAAATCCTGGATAAGTCAGTGTCAGAAGAGAAAAAAGATCAATTACAATACAACTTTGATCAATCGATTCTATACAGCCAACGCGTGGGAAATATCTACACTGGATCTCTTTTCCTAGGCTTGCTGTCACTACTGGAAAATCAACCCCAACTCAAAGCTGGGGACCGAATCGCCCTCTTTAGCTATGGAAGTGGAGCGGTTTCTGAGATCTTTAGTGCCAATCTCGTTCCTGGTTTTGAGCAACTCTTAGATCACAAACGCATGGAAAAACTGGACCAACGTACGGTTCTTAGTGTTGCTGACTACGAACGACTCTTTTATGAGGAAGTAGATCTAGATCCTAGTGGCAATCAAGTGTTTGAGCCTGCTACGCATCAAACTTTTGCTTTGACAGAGATCAAGGAACACCAACGCACTTACCAGAAAGTAGAAAAATAATGGCACGATTACCAGGTTTTGCAAAACTTTCTCCCACAGAACGCATAGAGGCCTTACTGAAGGAAGGCCTCTTAACTTGGGATGAAGCACAGATCTTAAAAGAACAAAAGGGACTTCCCCTTTCTATTGCAGATCAATTGACGGAAAATGTCTTGTCGACTTTTGACTTGCCTTTTAGCCTTGCTCCTTATTTTCTGATCAATGGTCGTGACTATGTCCTTCCCATGGTCACAGAAGAGCCTTCCGTGGTCGCGGCTGCCAGCTTTGCAGCCAAGCTCATCCAACGTTCGGGCGGCTTCACCACCCAGGTACACCAGCGCCAAATGATTGGTGAGATTGCTCTGACGGATGTTGAAGACGTAGAAGTTGCTAGCAAGCGCATCCTAGAGGACAAGGAAACCCTTCTTCAGCTCGCTAATGAAGCCTATCCTTCTATCGTTAAGCGTGGAGGTGGAGCGAGAGATCTTTGGGTCGAAAACAAGGGGGACTTTCTTATTGTCTACTTGGCTGTCGATCCCAAAGAAGCCATGGGGGCCAATATGCTCAACACGATGCTGGAAGCTCTGACCGATCGCATCCAGAAACTCTCTGGTGGTCAGGCCTTGATGGCAATTTTATCCAACTTGGCTACTCGCTCTTTGGTGAGTGCACGGTGTGCCATCGATTTTAAAGTACTGAGTCGAAATCCTGAGGAAGCCATTGAGCTTGCCCACCGGATGGAGCAAGCTAGCCAACTGGCTCAAGTGGATCCTTACCGTGCGGCCACTCATAACAAGGGAATTTTTAACGGGATTGATGCCCTAGTCCTTGCAACAGGCAATGACTGGCGGGCCATCGAAGCAGGAGCCCATGCCTATGCTGCACAAAGTGGTTCTTACAAAGGCTTGAGTCACTGGACAAGTCAGCCGAAAGAGAAAAAACTCTATGGAGAGATCACCCTGCCAATGCCGGTTGCGACAAAAGGAGGCTCGATTGGCCTCAATCCAACGGTTCAAGTCAGCCACCGTTTGCTAGGAGAGCCTTCTGCTATTGAATTAGCTGGTATCATTGCTTCGCTCGGTTTGGCGCAGAATTTCGCGGCCCTCAAAGCCCTTGTCACCACAGGGATTCAAGCAGGACATATGAAACTCCAAGCACGCTCCCTAGCCCTTCTAGCAGGAGCTAAAGAAGAGGAAGTTCCCCGATTGGTCACCCAACTCCTTGAGAATAAACCCTTTAACTTAGAAAAGGCACAAACACTCTTACAAGAATTGAGAAAATAAAAGAACTAAGACCCACGTCTTAGTTCTTTTGTGTTTGAAAAAATTTTCTTATTGTTTTAAAAATGGCAACTCGGGATGTTTCTTGGTATAGAGCACCACTTCGATAAAGGTCCCTACTTGGACGGCAAAGAGCAGTCCGACGAGAAGATTAATCCGATGGTCTGTTTCATAAAACGGAGAGTTCCATAAGAAGTGATTGGCTACTGTTGAAAGAACACACCAGAGCCCAAAGAGTTTTTCCTTTTGCTGGGTCACTTGAGACAACAAGAGGAAGACACCAACTGATACAACAGCTGTATAGAGGGCATGCGAAGCTAATCCACCAGAGATACGGTTAATGGCCTCAGTGACAGCGGCTAATTGGCTGGTTTTTGTTTGGCGGGCAACGTACCCTAAATCCTCAATGATCTGAAAACCAAAGCCAGAGCCCAAGCCGGCAATTAGAATCGATTTCAGATCTTTTTTGCCAACCATCAAGACTACCCAAAAGGCAACCAGGGCCTTAAAGAATTCTTCTGAAAATGGAGCTGTCAAAGCATCCGTCCACTTGTTAAAGACAGTGGCATCCTTGATCACATGGCTATTCATAATATCAATCAAGCTATTGCCTGAAAAGCTCAACCAGCCTGCTACGAAGGCTCCTCCAAACATGGCAATCCATAGGATGTAGGTTGGTACGGACAACTGCTTGCCCAATCGTTTTGAAAAAAGATAGAGCGGAATAATAATAGCAGCTAAGACAGACAAGTTTAAGACCAAGTCTCTGCCTGCAGACTGGCTAAATTCTTGTTGAGAAAGATGACCGAGTTCAAACTCCAAGCCAATTCCTGCAAACAGTAGAAAAAGATAGATAGAGGCTCTTTGAATTTTAGTCATCTTGTTTTCCTCCCTTTTGTTTCTTTGAGCGAATCAGGTAGATCACAATCGCTAGAAGGGTTGCCCCGAATAAGCCTGCTGCTAGAATGTAATCATAGTCAAATTCAACGAGATCAATCTTTTCTTCATAAGCAGCATCTTCTTCGTCATCTAGATCCTGCAGGGCACTTTTTCCGTGTTCATCTGCTACCTTTTGTTCTGCTTCTTTTCTGATTTCTTGCAAGCGTTCGAAGGTTTTCTCAGCTCTCGCCAAGCTTTCCTCTGTTGCCTTCTTACTAGCTTCTTCAGGCTGAGAAGCAAGGGCGATTTGTTCCTGATCACTCAGATCTTGTTCGACCATCCACTGAGACTCCAATCGTTCCATTTCAGTACGAATCGCCCCATCTTCGAATAAATCTGGATACTTGGCCACAAGGTCATTGATTCTTGAAATGGTCCAATACCAAGAGCGATCATTGTAATGGTCCCCTAATTCTTGGTAGGCTTGATAGGTGTTGAGAATATTGCCATAGTAGGGTAGGTATGGAGCATTTCGTGGACTGCCCATCGACAGCCACATGGTACCTCCACCTGCACTCGCTGGGACCTCATCTTTCAGTTGGAAAATATGGGCCTCCATGACATTTGGATTGGAAATAGGGTATTTATAAACCGCATCAAACTCCCCTTTTTTCGGAATGCCTTTTCCATCCAGCTCCATTTGATCCTGTGGTTTATATTTGGTTCCTTCCAAACGATTGCGTTGGAGATTCATGGCATCGCGGAGGGTTAATTTTCGATCGGTTGTATGAAGAAGGTCAAAGGACGCATCGTCATATTTAACAGGAGAGCTTGGGTCTAGCGATTTGATTCCCGACCAAACCCGAGAGCGATCTGCTTCTTGCAAAGGCGGATTATAGGATTGAGAAACGTGGAATTTTCCGTCCACTTCCTTATAGCTATTGGCTTTTTTGGCAACTGTTTCAAGATCTTTTGAGGCGATCGTGCGTTCGGTATCTGACAGATCTACATGCCCTAAGAAGAAGGTATTTGGAAAGACCGCAAACCGATCCTCTGGGAAGAGAATCGCCGCATATTGATGGCCAGATAGGATTTCCATATACCAGACGCCTTCTTTATCGGCAATGGTCACAATATTTCCTTCTGCAGCGCCTTTTTCTTCGACGATTTTAGCAATGAGTTCAACCCCTTCTCTTGCGGTTTTCACACTAGGGAGAACGATACTTGTCAAGCCCGATTCTGCGAGGCCATCCTTGACATAGGGATCCACCTTTTGGATCTTGTCATTTGCTGAAGCAGATACAGTGGCAGAAATGGAAACCCCATATTCGTTGAATCCTGCTTCGTCAAAAATTCCCTGATCAGGGGTGATATCTGGAACCGCTGTATACTTATAGCTAATCTCTGGCAAGGGATATTGAAAACCGTTAGCAGCATCCTCAAAGATGGCTCCTTTTTTATTGTAGACACGCTCTCTGACCACAAAATTTTTATTATGGTTGGGCTCTAAATCTTCGGTACGCCCTACCAAGGTCGAGCCATCGGCAGTCAATTTCTTCCCGATGATGAACCCTGTACAAGCCTCAACAGGTTGAGCAATCAACAAAAGCGGAAGCAAGGCTACTACAGCTGATCGAAAATAGTGATTCTTCATCCTAAACTCCTTTTTAAAAATGTTTTTCCTTATTTAGTATACTCTTTTACAAGCCTGTTTTGCAAGCGATTCCAGCAACCGTAAACGATTCGTAAACTATCAGAATTTTTGAGGTGAAACACTTTTTCAAAAAAGAAAGGATTGGCTTATTTTGCCAATCCTAAACGTATAGGAACTAATTTTTAAGTAAAATAGGTTAAGTGATTCTTCAAAGAACTATAAAAGAGTTCTAAGTTTTAAAATGAATCATAATATACGAAAACTTTCCGCCGTGAGAAAAGTGCCTGAAACGTTTTTGTTTCAGGCACTCGGGAGTTTTGAAACCTTAGGTTCAAAACTAAGTCATGGAACTTCGTAGAAGTTCGCTGACGTCCGTACTCACCTAAGGAAAGTTCCTAAAATGATTTTTCTTCATTTTTTCTGTTGATTCGCTTGCCACAATTTTCCATAGAGGAGATAGTCGACTTCACGGAGCTCTTTCAGGTTCTGACAACCGAGCGCACAAAGGAGCAATCTGAGGTCTTCTTTCCATCCTTGGACAAGGACGATTACTTCTTCAATGCTCTTAGTCTCTACCATCTCAAGAAAAACACGGGAAAGTCCTACGCCACGCGCTCCAAGGACTAAGGCCTTGACCATATCAAGGGGATGACGGATGCCCCCACTTGCGAGGATCTCAATCTGATCCATCTGATCCTGTAACTGTATGAGACACTGCGCCGTTGACTGTCCCCAATCATCCAGATAAGCGCGATTGCCACCACGACGATTCTCAATATAGGCAAAACTAGTGCCACCACGACCAGAAATATCGACGGTTTTGATCCCAGCATCTAGCGCAGCCTGAACTGTTTTGGGATCCATACCAAAGCCAACTTCCTTCAGGACTACAGGCACAGGAAAGCCCTGCCCATAGCTCTTGAGATGGTCTTTCCAAGTGTGGAAACTCCGCTCCCCTTCAGGCATGAGCAACTCTTGCATCAAATTCACATGGACTTGAAGAAAGAGGGGTTGTAGCTCTTCCACTGTTCGCAAGCCCAAATCTGGCTCTTTATCGATGCCAATATTGGTCGCTAAAAGAAGATGAGGATGGTCCTTTTTGACCGCATACGATTGATCGTTCGGATCCTTCAGTGCTGCGCTGTATGAGCCAGTCACAAAGAGAATCCCACAGGCTTCGGCTACTGCTGCCAACTTTTGATTGATCTCTTTGGCCCGTTTACTCCCACCTGTCATGGCATTGATATAAAAAGGGATCTCCCAATCACGCCCTGCGAAATGGGTTGTCAAATCAATCTCCGCTAGATCCACAAGGGGGAGGGATCGGTGAATCAGCTCGATCTCATCAAAGCTATTATAGGAGGAGCTTTGCTCCAAGGCATAACGAATATGCTGGTCTTTTCGATTTTCGCTCACGAATCTCCCATCCTTTCTTGGTAAATGACTTCAATATTCTTTTCCTTCCAGCGGTCTATCAAGGTCTGAGTCTCTACTGGGTCAAAACTAAGGGCGATTCCACAGTCGCCTCCTCCAGCACCACTAGATTTGGCACAGACAGAAAGACCCTCTGTCGCTTCTTGCAAAACTTTTAGAGCTGGGGTATAGATCAAAGGGTTCAAAGACTTTAGGTTCTTATCGGCACGTTTGATACTGGTCTCGATTTCCTTTTGGTTCCCTTCACGGAGACCTTTTTCAAGAATCTTCACTGCGCTCTGACTCTCCTGAAGAAAATCTTCCTTGATCGCCCCCTTGACTTGGCGGATCAAATCACTTGAAATCGCTGGTTCCTTGGTCCAACCAACCAGAAAATCATAAGAAATGGCTGGATGGATCAAGCGGATCTGGTAGTCCCAATCCAGGTCTAAAACTTGTGAAAGAGGCTGAGAAGTCAAGACTTCATGCAACCAAGTCCGATCAAAGGATTGGTAATAAATCAACTCCTCGAAGGCAATACAAGCCAAATCGCCCATGGAACCATTGTCCCCTCTTTGCACCAAGACGACTGCCGCTAGCCGAAAAAGCAGGTCCGGATTTAGGTCTAGTTCATACAGAGTAGCCATGGCCTTGATCACGAGCAAGACCACACTTCCGCTGGAACCAATCCCATACTTTTTCCCCTCTTCTCCCAATGTTCCTCTAAGGTGAAGATCAAACGGTTTAGGGGCTATCCCCTGATCTTTCAGCCACTCTTCCATGAGCTGAATGGTCTCTTGAATCAAGGCGTAGTCCTTATTTGGGGTCAAATCCACCTGGTAACCAAAGAGATCTGAGGCTAGCTGGTAGGCTGTTGCTTCTTGGATGGTAGCTGATAGATAAATAGGAATAAACTGAATCACAGCTCCATAACCAGGCGTTAACACCGCGTATTCTCCAGCTAGATAGAGCTTACCTCCGGTCTGTACCTGATACTTAGTCTTCATTTTGAGGATCCTTTGTCTTAGATACGATGGTCCGATAGCGGGCATCAAATAAAGGCACCAGCTGATCTAAGTCTTCTTCTAAACAGAGAACTTTAACATTTGGCCCTGCATCCATAGTAAAGTAACAAGCATGGCCTGCTGCGCGAAGCTCACGGACAAAGTCCATAGCTTTGTGGCTTTCTTCTGTCAAGTAGCTAAAGGCTGGAGTGGCTGTTCTAGTCGTCGCATGCATAGCAAGGGCATTGCGCTCTGTCAGCTGACCGACCCGTTCAAAATCATTGCCAGCTAGATAGTCCAGCATGTCCTTGTAATCTTGTCGAGACTCTTCGATCCATTCTTTGAAATTAGTCGAAGTCTCCATGCAGCGTTTCATCCCTTCCCGACTGGAAACAGGCTTTTGCTTGTCATTGAGGACCAGCATGATCATAGCCAGTTTCAGGTCTGTTTTGACCTTATAAATCTCTCCACTTTCTTTGTCCCAGGCTGCTAAGGGACCAAAGAAAGACCGTGAAGAAGAGCCCGAAGCAAACTTGGCTTTTTGAGCTAATTCCTCCTGGGTCAAGCCCAAATCATAGTACTGATTGCAAGCCTTGACGAGAGCAGAAAGCCCGCTCGAGCTAGAGGACAAGCCTGCTGCGGTTGGCATGTTGTTGCTGGTATCCACCCGAACAAATCCTGCTTCATCTGCTGGCTTCAAGCCATCAATCACAGCTCCAATTTTGGCTTGCTCAGCTGGATTTTGGAATTTTCCATCGATGTAAAATTCATGCGCAGTCGCATCTGCTGGCAAGGGAGAGAGACTGGTCTCTGTATACATATTCTCTAAGGTCAACGAAATCGAACTGGTCGAAGGGACCATCTGTTTGGCATCTTCTTTTCCCCAGTATTTGATAATCGCGATATTGGCATAGGACTTAGCCTTTACAGGTTTTCGATCCATGTATGGTGCGCTCCTTCTTTTTCTAATGCATGGGCAATGGTTGCTGCTTCACGAGAATCCTTGACGAGGGCAATCACACAGCCACCAAGACCGCCTCCGCTCATTTTAGCGCCTAAGGCCCCATTTTCAAGGGCAATGGCGACCAAATGGTCTGCTTCAACACAGCTGACACCGACGGCTCTCAAGTGGTCATGACAAGTAGTCAGAGCCTGTCCTAGGCTCATTAGATCATTCATTTTTAGAGCCTCTTCCACCTGCTGGGTCAACTGACCAATCTCATGGAAATGGGACAAAACTTTCTGCCCTTTGGCTTCAACCTTTTGAATAGCCTCACGGGTATTGCCGTGAATCCCCGTATCCGCAATCACCAAGCTCGCTTTTATACCCAGCTCCAGCGGGTAAAAGCCGACATTCCGGATGAATTTAATAGCTTGATCACTCAAACAAGTCTTGGCATCGAGCCCACTTGGATTCATATGGGCAATGGTTTCTGCTCGATTGACCAGGATTTCTAAGGTCTCATCATCCAGCTCCTCTTGATAATAGTCAAAAACGGCACGAATGGCTGCGATACTGACCGCCGCAGACGATCCCATCCCCCGTTTTTCCGGTACCATGGACTGAATCCGGCAGCGAATCCGGGCCTCTTTAATCCCGAGGTGCTCAAGAGACGCAAAAACCGCCATGGATAAGGTGTCATCTTCAAACAAAACCCACGGACTGTCTGCCGGAATGATCTGGCAGATCACTTCGATATGATGGAGAGGCAAAGCAATAGCCGGATAACCATAAACCACCGCATGCTCTCCAATTAAGATAATTTTACTATGCGCCCTTCCGACGCCTATCTCTTTGTTCATATTCATCTCGCTCTATTAAGGTCATTACTATTTTAATATAAATCAGCCAAAAAAGCGATGCTTTTGAAGGAAATCCAACCTAAGACGGAGTTGAGTTCTATCTGACAGATAGCAAAAGGCCAGGATCCATCATCCTAGCCTTTCATTTCTATTTTTCACATTCTTGTTTGATCAAGTCCATCAAGGAGTTGCGGTCCAGGATCCATTGGGCCCGTTCGTCCTTCTCATAGGTCCGGTTGGACAAAAAGATCACAGCTTCCTGGCTCTTGCGATTGTACATGATGAAGGTTCCTGTATAGCCCGTATGATCCAACCAGTCCCCCTCTAGATTCCATCCAAGAGCGCGGGTCTTGCCCTCTTCACGCGCAAAATTCTGAGACAAGTCACGCGCAAAATCCTCCTTCAGATAATGCTCTAAGAAGCGCTCTAGATCAGCAACAGTTGAAAAAAGTCCAGCACTTCCCGCATGACGCCCCAGAACTCTCGCTTTGGGATCGTGGACACTTCCAGAAGCCACTCCACGGACCGTTGGCACCGCCTTTTCGACCGGTCCAAACCGTGTTTCCGTCATCTTCCAAGGTGTAAAAATCAGCTCTTCAAATAAACAATCCAAGGGCTGGCGAAACCTGTCTTCTAACCAAAAGCCCAGCAAAAGAAAATTTACATCGGTGTAATGAAAACTCTTGTCTTCTTTCAACTGCAAATTTTCAAGGGCTGTTTTCAACTGTCTCGCATCCAATTGATCCCGGTTGGGGATAAAAGGATCTAGCCCCGAAGTATGGGTCAAGAGTTCCCGGATGGTTGTCTTCTCATGAGCAAAACGCGGGTAAAACTCTTTAAAGGGGCGATCGAGTGCAAGCTCCCCTTTCGTATACAAAAAGGCACAGATCGTAGCGACTCCGACAACCTTGCTGACACTTGCCAAATCATAGACCAGATCAGCTTCTACTGGCTCTCCTTTTTCAGGGTCCGCAAGTCCCAGATAGTATTCACTCCACTGACCATTGCGGTAGAGCGCAAGAGAGGCACCTGGATAGATGCCTTCTTGGATTTGTTCGGTGATTTTTTCGATGATTGCCTTCACGCTCATCACTCCATTCTTATTCTTCATAAGAAATATGGACCTGATCTTGATTGGCTTCAAACCAGAGTTCGATCTGACTTGGATCCTTGGCAATCAAGAAAGTTCCCTTACGGTGCACAAAATCGACAGCTTCTCCTAAGCTTTCTTTCAGAACTTCCACATAAAAAGGAGCCAATTCGACCTTAATCATACTCAAATCCCAAGTCACCTTGTTCTCCACTTGGAGATCTTCTCCTTGGGCTTCCTGTAAATGGATAAGGTGTGCCAAAGCTGGCAAGTTGCTATAGAACTTCTCAGCCTTAGCAAGATCGGCCACATTGACCTCAAGAAAGTCCACATCAAAGCTGGTCAAACCTTTGAAATCTTCTGGAAGTTCAACAAGAGGCGCTTTCTCCAACGGTTCTAGGCTTTCAAGATTTTCTTCAGCATGCACAAAAATGGTATCTCCTTGAGGAGACACAACTTCAAAGGCGCGACCATTAGCTCCTTGGTAAAGGGCGCTTATTTCTGGCTGGCGTGCTAATAAATAATCAATTTCTTGAGCTTGTGCCACTTTCACCACGATGCGACCCAATTTCTTTGGACCTTCGACCTTACGCGAACGCATACTCGGTGACTCTTCTAAGACAATTTTCTCAACTTTTGAGGCATCTCCTAAAGATAGGAGAGCTCCTTCTTCCACTAATACTTTCATTCCCAATGTCTCTTCATAAAAGCGTTGATTGACATTTCGGTTATTCACTTTCAAGACTGGGATCACTCTTACGATCTGATTTGTTGTCATAACTTCCTCCAAGCACTTTTTATTGTAAAAGATTTTCTGGCTTTTTACAAGAAATTTTGCGCAGATTTATGAAAAACTCTATCGACAAGCGCTTTCCCTATTTTCTTTAGACAATCCCTTTTTGATTCAGTATAATAGAAATTGGAATGATGACAGCACTGATGCGACTGCTCACTCAAATCGAGATGTGAACAAGATAGGAGAATCCACCATGAAATTTAATCAATTTAGCTATATTCCTACAGCCAATGACACGATAAAGGAAGAGTTGGCTCTTTTGGGCTTTAACTTCCAAGAAGAGAGCGATCCAAAAAAAATGTTGGAAGCCTTTGTCCGCCAAGTATCTTTCCAATATAAGGACACAGACTATGCCTTATCGACTCTTGTGGCAGATAAAGAAACCGATTTGCTGGCATTTTTCAACTCTGAAAAACCCTTAACAGCAGATATTTTTTATACAGTTGCCTTTCAATTACTGGGCTTTAGCTTTTTTGTCGACTTTGATGATAGCGAAGCCTTTCGCAAGGAGACGGCTTTTCCCATCACATATGGCTCTCTCCTAGAAAACCTCTACCAACTCTTGAACACCCGCACCAAACGAGGCAATACCTTGATCGATCAGTTGGTCAGCGATGGTTTGATTCCTGAGACCAACCAGTATCATTATTTTAATGGCAAGAGCCTCGCAACCTTTACGAGCCATGATGCTATCCGTGAGGTCGTTTATGTCGAAAGCCGGGTCGATACCGACAAGGATGGCCTGCCAGACTTGGTTAAGGTCAGCATCATCCGTCCTCGCTATGAAGGCAAGATTCCAGCTGTCATGACCGCTAGCCCTTACCACCAAGGGACTAACGACAAGGCCAGCGACAAGGCCCTCTACAATATGAATGTCGACCTCGAGGTCAAAGAACCTCATACCATTCAACTAGAAGAACCTCAATTAACATTAGTCGAACCTGTCGGTCAAGCTGAAGAGGTGGACGAGGCTGAAGAGCTCCTAACCCATATCAACTCTAGCTATACCCTCAACGACTACCTGCTTCCACGCGGATACGCTAATCTCTACGTATCTGGAGTTGGAACAAAAGATTCGCAAGGCTTGATGACCAATGGAAATTACCAACAAATCGAAGCCTACAAGAACGTTATCGACTGGCTCAATGGCCGTTGCCGGGCCTTTACAGATCACACACGCAAACGCCAAGTCAAGGCCGATTGGTCCAATGGAAAGGTCGCAACCACCGGGATCTCTTACCTTGGAACCATGTCTAACGGCCTTGCGACCACAGGTGTGGATGGTCTAGAAGTCATCATTGCAGAGGCTGGGATCTCTTCTTGGTACAATTACTACCGTGAAAATGGTCTCGTGACAAGTCCTGGTGGCTATCCAGGTGAAGATTTTGATTCCCTTGCCGAATTAACCTATTCACGCAACCTTTTAGGTGGGGATTATTTACACCACAATGCGGCCCACCAAGCCGATCTTGATCGCGTCAAAAAAGAGCTGGACCGCGCTTCTGGAGACTACAACCAATTCTGGCACGACCGCAATTATCTCCTACATGCTGACCGAGTCCAAGCAGAGGTGGTCTTTACCCATGGCTCCCAAGACTGGAACGTCAAACCACTTCACGTCTTTAACATGTTCCAAGCCCTTCCAGCAAGCATCAAGAAACACCTCTTCTACCACAATGGTGCCCATGTCTACCTCAACAACTGGCAGTCCATTGACTTCCGTGAGAGCATGAATGCCCTTCTCTCTAAAAAATTGCTGGGCTACGATTCAAGCTATGAGTTGCCAACTGTCATTTGGCAGGACAATACAGGAGAACAAAGTTGGACTTCCTTGGATGATTTTGGCAATCAAACAAGTCAGCGGACCTTCCTACTCGGAAATGGTGAAAAAGTCATCCAAAACCGCTACGAGACAAAAGATTACGAGCGCTATGGCAAGGCTTATCCGACCTTCTTAAGCGATCTTTACCAAGACAAGGCCCAACAGGTGACAATCGATCTTCCAATCGAAGAAGACCTACACCTCAACGGGAAAGCTCGCCTTCACCTGCGACTTCACTCCAGCACCAATAAAGGCCTGCTCTCAGCCCAACTTTTAGAGCTTGGAAGCAAGAAATACCTCCAACCCTATCCTGCAGTCTTATCGGTCCGTACGCTGGATAACGGTCGCTACCATATGCTAGACAACTTGACTGAATTGCCATTTAAGGAGGCAGGCCAACGAGTGATTTCTAAAGGTTATCTCAACCTCCAAAATCGTCATGACCTCTTAGAGGTTGAGGCCGTAACACCAGGCGAGTGGATGGAATTTGACTTTGATCTCCAACCAACCATCTACAAGCTTGAAAAAGGTGCAACTCTTCGCTTGGTCCTTTACACGACGGACTTTGAAATCACTGTGCGTGATCAAACCGATTACCAACTCACCATTGACTTAGCACAATCAAGCCTCAGCCTTCCTGAAATGACAGAGGCCCACTAATCGTGGTATCAAGGCTTAGCCTTTCTTTGCTTCATTTGACAGCTTAGCCTACTTATGTTACTATCTAATAGAGTATTTCATAGAAAAAGATATTAGAGGAAGTTATGGCGATTGAAAAAACTGTCAGCGAAATTGCTGAAATTTTAGGAGTCAGCCGCCAGGCGGTCAATAACCGTGTCAAGGCGCTGGCTCCAGAAGATACCCAAAAAAACGAAAAAGGGGTTACCGTTGTAACCCGTAGTGGCTTGATCAAGCTTGAAGAAATCTACAAAAAAACTATTTTTGAAGATGAGCCAGTCAGCGATGATGTGAAGCAACGCGAATTGATGGAAATTTTGGTAGATGAAAAAAACGCTGAAATCGTCCGTCTCTACGAGCAACTCCAAGCCAAAGACGAGCAACTCGCTAAGAAAGATGAACAGTTGCGCGTGAAAGATGTTCAAATTGCTGAAAAAGACAAGCAATTGGACCAACAACAACAATTGACTTTACAAGCAATGAACGACCGCGATACCTTGAAACTTGAACTCGAACAAGCCAACGAAAAAGTTCAAGAGCAAGAAAGCAAAGGTTTCTGGGCACGCGTTTTCCGTCGATAATCCGGGGCTGGATCCTACCAGTCCCTTTTCTTTTCTACCACAGGAGATTTCCCATGAAAGCATTAGAAGATTATATCGCCTTTGATCTCGAATTTAACCAATACGAAGGCGCCTATCAGATCATCCAGGTATCTGCCGTACGTTTTACGAACGGTAAAGAAGTCGATCACTACGACTCCTACGTTTACACCGATAAGCCCCTAAAAAGCTTTATTAACGGTCTGACTGGCATTACCCAGGACAAGATCCAAAATGCCCCACAACTCGAACAGGTCCTCAGCGAATTCAAGGCCTTTGTAGGAGACCGGCCCTTGATCGGATACAATGCCCAAAAGAGCGACCTACCCATCCTACTTGAAAATAGCTTGGATCTAGAAGACCAGTACGCTGTCGATGTCTTTGACGAGGCTTTCGAACGTCGTCCATCTGACCTCCACGGCATTAAAAATCTCCAACTCCACACCGTTGCAGAATTTTTGGGAGTCGCAGGAAAATCACACGATAGCTTAGAGGACGCCCGCATGACAGCCCTTGTCTACCAACAATTCCTCGAATTTGATCAAGGCCGCACCCTCCTTGAAAAGCAAGAGAACTTCTCCACCAACCCCTTCGGAGGCTTGGACTTATCCGGATTCTTTGATGAATAAAAAGAGAGAGTGGGACAGAAATCGGTAATTCGTTAGAATTCGATTTCGTCGTCCCACCTCCGCACAGTTGAGTAGGGCTGTAAAAGCTGATGAAATCAGCGTAGTAGAGCCCACTCAACCACTGCGTCTTGCTCGACAATCCAAAAACAATTAAGAGGCTAGGACTTTTGTCCCAGCCTCTTTTGAGTTAATGAAAACTTCCTTAGCTTAAAATGGCAATTTCCCTGCGAAAGCACCGAGTTTTTTCTTGGTTGCAGCATCAATTTCTTCAATGGCAGCATTGATGGCTTGAACCGTCATATCAGAAAGAGTTTCTGTATCTTCTGGGTCGACCACTGCAGCATTGAAATCGATGGAAACAACCTTCTTATCACCTGTAAGAGTTGCAACAACCAAGTCTTGAGCAGATTTCCCTACAAATTGAGTTGCGGCTAATTCCGCTTGGCTTTGCTCCATTTGCTTTTGCAATTTTTGAGCTTGCTTCATCATATTTTGCATATTCATCATAGTAATTACATTCCTTCCAACTTCTGAAATTTACAGTTCATTATACCATTTTTTAGACGCTTGGAAAAGCTTTGGATAGTAATCATGAAAAGCTTCTTTCACTCTAGATTGATTTTTAAGCTTTCACTACAAAATGAAAGAGAGCCTTTTTGAGCCTCTCTCAGAAAATAATAAAATGTATTAGGATAAAATCATCGAAGCCACAATTGGACTAATGAATACATACAAAATTCCTGTGATCCCTATTGCCAATCCTGCCATAGCACCGGCCACATGACCATACTTAAACGCTGTCCCTGTTCCTACTGCATGTCCAGTTCCGCCAAGGGCTAAACCAATAGCCACTGGATCTTTTATTTTTAACAGTTTCAATATCGTTGGGCCCAAGACACTTGTTAATAATCCAGTTGCTACAACTACCACAAGAGTGATGGTCGTAATTCCTTGCATTTTTTCAGTAATCCCAACTGCCATTGCAGTCGTAACTGATTTTGGAAAGAGCGAAATGGCTAGAAAGTACTTCATTCCAAATGCTTTCGCGATCAAGGCTGTAAAAATAGTATTCACAATAACTGCCACTGTCGAGCCAATCAGAATACTCCGTGCATGATGCTTCATCAAATGGAAACTTTTATAGAGAGGAATCCCCAAGGCGACAGTCGATGGTCCAATCAACTGATTTAACAGGGAACCACCGACATAGTAATCTTTATAAGAAATTCCTGTAATCATTAAGAATAAGATAACGATTACTGTAGCCACTAAAAGTGGCGTTGTTATTGGGTGGGGATACCTGCGAAAAATTAACATTCCAATCAAGTAAGCCCAAATAGATAAGACAATCCCAAATAAAGGATTACTCGCAAAATTAGCCACGCTTGTGTCCCCCTTCTGGATAATCACCCTCAAAACGATTTTTTATAAAACTAACCACGATTGCAATTAAAGCCACATTGATGACCAAGGCTCCAAGTAGAATCAACATGATTGGAAACAGATAAGGCGCAATCACATGAAACTTATCCATAATACCGACAGCAGGGGGAAGAAACAGAATCGTCATGTTAGCTAACAAAAAATTTCCTACCATATTTACGTGGCGCATGCGTAATAATTTAAACTGCAATAATAAAAATAGGATCAACAGCCCGATCATACTTCCAGGAATTGGTAGGTGCAACCCATCAGAAATGATTTCACCAATTAATGAAATCGTGAATATAATCGTCAGTTGTACATATAATTTCATCTTCATCTCCCTTTTTTTGGATCATTTCCAATAAGGATTCGTATCCTCGCTTCTGCTTACTTAGAAGTAAACATCCATTTATCCCTATCAGTTTACTCCTTTTCGGAAAATTTGCAAGCTTTTTTCTAAAAAAATAAAACAAATTACCAAAAAATGAAGCTACTATTTTGATTCATGACATCCATTTTATGATACAATGAAACCAAAAACGGTTAAGTTAACATGAAAGGATCTACATGACTCATTTTCACACCATTGTCATCGGTGGTGGCCCAGCAGGAATGATGGCTACTATTGCTAGCGCCTCCTATGGCCAACCTACGCTACTGATCGAAAAAAATAAAAGGCTCGGTAAGAAACTTGCTGGTACCGGAGGAGGTCGCTGTAACGTCACGAATAACGGGACCTTAGACGATTTGATGGCCGGTATCCCTGGAAATGGCCGTTTCCTTTACAGTGTGTTTTCCCAATTTGATAATCATGATATCATCCAATTTTTCACCGATAATGGCGTCAAGCTAAAAGTCGAAGATCATGGCCGGGTCTTTCCTGCTAGTGATCAATCTCGCACCATTATTCAAGCCTTAGAAAATAAGATCCTTGAGCTAGGTGCTAGCATGGCCACCAACTGCGAAGTGGTCTCCGTCACCAAGCCAGAAGACGTCTTTATCGTCAAATCTGCTGAAAAAACATGGACAGCTGACAAGCTGATTGTCACAACTGGGGGCAAATCCTATCCTTCTACTGGCTCTACTGGCTACGGACACGAAATTGCCCGCCACTTCAAACACACCATCACCGATCTCGAAGCGGCAGAAAGTCCTCTTTTGACAGACTTCCCACACAAGGACCTCCAAGGGATCTCTCTGACAGATGTGACCCTCAGCTACGGCAAACACATCATCACCCATGACCTGCTCTTTACGCATTTCGGTCTTTCTGGCCCTGCAGCCCTTCGGATGTCTAGCTTTGTTAAAGGTGGGGAAATCTTATCTCTGGACCTCCTTCCGACTACCTCTTCTCAAGAGTTAAAAGACTTTCTAGAAGAGCATCGAGAAAAGTCCATTAAAAATAGCCTCAAAACCCTTCTTCCTGAACGGTTAGCTGATTTCTTGGTGCAAGGATTCCCTGAAAAAGCCAAGCAACTCACTCCTACTCAGACAGAAGAGATCATTCAAAACATCAAAGAGAGGCCTATTCCTGTCACTGGGAAGATGTCTCTAGCCAAGTCCTTTGTCACCAAGGGCGGCGTCAGCCTCAAAGAAATCAATCCTAAAACCCTAGAAAGTAAGCTAGTTCCTGGGCTCCACTTTGCAGGAGAAGTCCTCGATATCAATGCCCATACAGGCGGTTTTAATATCACATCCGCCCTCTGTACCGGTTGGGTAGCAGGGAGCCTTCATTACTAATTGAAAGTCACTAACTTTATTCTTCATCTATTGAAATAAAATTTTTAAAAATTCTTTACAAGTTAGTATTTACTTGATAGAATGGATTGGTATAAAATTTATAAAGGAGATTATTAGAATCATGGATTTTGATTTTAGTGTTAAACTCTTTTCAGAGTTTATTGGAACAGCTTTGCTACTTATCCTCGGAAATGGTGCAGTTGCAAACGTCGAATTAAAAGGAACAAAAGGTCATCAAAGCGGTTGGCTTGTCATTGCGATCGGATATGGGATGGGAGTAATGATTCCAGCCTTAATGTTTGGTAATGTTTCAGGAAATCACATTAACCCAGCTTTTACCCTTGGACTTGCAGTTAGCGGACTCTTCCCATGGGCAAATGTTTTACCATACATCGTTGCCCAACTTCTTGGAGCTATGTTTGGACAATTGGTTGTCGTTGCAGCTCACCGTCCATACTACATCCAAACTGAAAATCCAAACAACATCTTAGGCACATTCTCAACCATTTCTAGTGTAGATAAAGGAACTCCAGAATCACGTAAAGCTGCTACAATTAACGGCTTCATCAACGAGTTTGCAGGCTCATTCGTCCTTTTCTTTGGCGCCCTTGGCTTGACGAAACATTTCTTTGGTGCAGAAGTTGCTGGTCTTGCTCAAAAAGCTGCTACTGAACAAGGAGGCGTCTTTGATGCCACTTCATCAGCAGCAAAATTGGCTTTATCACAAGCACATGCTTCAGGACTAGGAATTGCTCACTTGGCTCTTGGCTTCCTTGTTATGGCTCTTGTTACGTCACTCGGTGGTCCTACTGGACCTGGTTTGAACCCTGCACGTGACTTTGGTCCTCGTTTGGTCCACGCCTTCCTTCCAAAATCTGTATTAGGAGAACACAAAGGTGATTCAAAATGGTGGTATGCTTGGGTACCAGTTGTAGCCCCAATCCTTGCTGCTATCTTGGCTATTTTGTTGTTCAAAGTCATCTATCTTCGTTAATCTATTTAAAAAACGAACTCGATTTTCCATCGAGTTCGTCTTTTTATTGTTCTTTGGTTAATGAAAAACGGAAATCATTGTATTTGTTGTAGTCAAATGGTGTATTGGTAGCCGTTGTGAAAACAATCGGTGTATAGTGTCCTTCTTCTAAGATAAAACCAGGTTCGAGTCGGAAATCAGCGACACCTAAGCCTGTGATCCCAGGGAGCAAGGCATCAGCCCCATCAAGACCTTCAGCATCCCAATAGTAGATATTTCCAGTTGCTTGGACAGCTCTTGCCGTATAGGTCGCTGTCCGAGTCGGTTCGCTATCATTTTTGAAGCTAACCACTGTTGTCACATCCCCATTGGCATCGACGGTCATTTTGATCGCATCCGCTTGTGGACTAGATCCTACCCAAGTTCCCACCAATTCTGCAGGGACAGTAGCTTGCGTCGTAGTAGACGCATTCTCGTTCTTACCAGAGTCTTTTGAAGTTGTCGCGCTACTTGCTTGAGTCGAAGAGCTAGCTGTATCGTTTGCCTGAGAAGAAGATGCTGCACTCTTTTTGCTATTACTTTTGGCTTTTTTCTCTACCTTGCTGGTAGATGCTTTTGCGGATGAGGTAGCTGTCTTTTTATCCTTTGCACCACAACCACCGAGAGCTAGACCAAGTGAAGCAGCCACTAGAACAGCGGCACTCCAACGGAAGATTGATTTTTTCATAAGATCACCTCTTTATCTTTCTGACTCCCATTATACTCCAATTGTTACAAAAATCAAGTTTTTTTGTAACAATTGTAATTTTTTTGTAACATATTTTTACATTTAAAACACCAATCGTAATAGGGCGATCAAGACAATTCCAAACAAGACGGTTCCCATAAGGTTTTTGTAACGAAAGGCTACAAAGAGACTGGGAATGGTCACCACTAGGTCCAACCAGTGAAACTGCGGGAGACTTCCAATTTTTCCATCTACTAAGCTTGATAAAACCAAGGCAAAGATAATGGAAATGGGCAAGTATTTGAGAAAGCGGGTTACAGGAGCCGGCAGTCCCTTGTATTTGACTAAGAGGAAGGGCAAGATCCGAGGAATCCAAGTAACGAGGGCTGAGGCCAGAATGGCCATGATGATATAACTATTCACGCGCATCACAGACCACCCCCACAAAACAGCCGATCAAGGTCGCAGCTAGCACAGCTAGCGGTTGCGAAACAAAAAAGAGTAAGAGAAAGAAACTCACTGCTACTGCTAACAGCACCATGAGCATGGTCTTGGTCTTTTCTGTCAGTTGCATTCCTTGAAACTGAGCTGCAAAAATCCCAATAAACATAGCCACTAAAGCAAAATCAAGCCCAAAAGCCTTTGGATCAGGTAGGAGAGATCCTAGAGCTGTTCCGATAACCGTCGCACTGATCCAGGCCACATAGCCTACTAGATTGTTCCCATGCATCCAAGGAACTGTAATGGTATCCGTCTTTAACTTCTCGCTCAAGTAGACCCCATAACTCTCATCAGTCAGGAGGCTTCCAATCCCGATGGTATGAGCGAGACTAGCATCCTTAAAGTCAGACGACGTATGCAGACTCATCAACATATTACGGAGATTGATCAAACACACCGTCAAGGCCATATTCAAGATCGAAGAATGGGCCGCAATCAGAGAGATCATCGCAAACTGGGCCGCCCCAGCATAGACCAAGACACTCATCAAGGCCATCTCCAAAGGAGAAAGATAGGGAGACGCCACCACACCACAAGCCAGGCCAATACTGATATAGCCCAAAGCCGTCGGTAGCGCGTCCCTCACCCCCTGCCAAAAATCTTTTTCCACTCTCTCGCTCCTTTCTGAATCATTGACTTCTATTATAACACAAGAAAAAAGGTTGAAAAAGAAGATCTGGTATAGAAAGGATAACCCCTCATTATACTTCTATCTCTCCACTACCGATTTACTTTTAAATCCGACATCTCTAATGACATCTTCTCTTCTTGTGTCATGGTCTCAACAATTTGTTTTTGCTCGCTTGATATTGGCAAGGTCAAAATCGTAGCAGATTGATCCGGCAATACTCCACTGTCACTAATTTTATAGCCAATCCGTTGATTTTGATAAATGAATTGCCCATCATATTTCCAATTCAATGAAAACTCAAAATCCTTATCAATTTGAAATCCAGCTTTGTTAATTAATAGAAAAACAGCATATTCTTGTTGATTGGATGAGAAAGTTGCGCCCGTATAGTTGATCGATAGGCTTCCTTGATTTCCAAGTTCTGGGTGTTCCTTGGTTAATTTCTTCCCTAGTTCAACTACATTTGATTCTTTCCCTTCATATTGCAGGGGCACTACAAATTGCAAACCTGTCTCATTTTTAACAGATGAGGACTCTTTTGAAGTCTGCTACGTTTTACTCTGTGAAGAATCTTTTGATTCCTGTCGAGACTGGGCGCATGCTGTTAATGATAGAAACGCTATGAACAAAACGATCGTTTTGTTCATGATTTCTACTCCTTTATTCTTGTCCATTTCATTCTAGTTACTTTTTTCGATAACTATCTCTTCTACACTATCAAGCCTTAAATTCCCTGTTTTCGCTCCTAAAAGAACTGGAACTTTACCAAATTCGAAGGTCAATAGAAAAGCTGTAAAAATACCGCCTATCACTAAAAAGATCCCTTCTTGACCATTATTATTAAATAAATACATAGCTAAACAGGCCAGTAAGACAACATTTAATAGATGGGCATCAAAAATTTGCTTTCTTTCTGGTATCGGCTTGAAAGTCACCCTGTATCTCTTCCTAGCTGTAGGAAATAGATTCTTAACCTTTTTACGAGCCTTTTCTATTGAAAATCGAAAGAGCACAAAAGATATAAGCATGGCAACCACAAATAAGACTATCTTTAGAAAAATTTGCTGACTAATGGCGTACTCACTGAATCGATTTTTTAAGAGACTATAAACCGCTCCAACAAATGGCTGGACTATGATAGCTGCTGTCCCCCCATTTATTTTATTGATGGGTGTGCCTGGAATTTCAACTTTTTTATCTACTTCCATCATCTCAACAGTGATAGCTTCCGTTGGCAGCCCCCAATAATAGAGCTTAGGCTTCATGGTACTAGCGTCTAACAGAAATCTTTTGCCATCGTACTCTACCAGTTGGTAACAGAAAATACTTGTTTCTTTATATTCTAACATCCTATTTACTTCCTACATGCTTTCAGGATAGCATCCTAGACACCACAAACCTGATCCAAATCAGCTTCCTTCAACTCCCGTTCTTCCAGAAGAAGCTTTACTCAACCAATTCACCACCTTTTCAGTTGTAGTATTGTTTAAACTCATCATAAGAACGAATTTCATGTTCTTGGCCATCGATTGAATACTGAGCTTCAATTTTTACACCAGGTAAGGTGTCCTGTCCTCTAGGTGCAAACCAATGAAGAAGAGTATCAAACCATTCCTTACTACTTAATAACTGTAATCTAGGTTCAATCCAGTACTCACCACTCAACATTTTCTCTTTGAATTCCGGATAAATTGCAAATAAATTGATATCTGTCTTTATATTCTTAGCCTGTTTCTGAAATTTAAATCCTGCTTGAAGGTCAAAACCGGTATTCTTATCGATTAATTCCATTAAATTTGTATAGTCTATAATTTTTTCCTTAACTGCACTGCCCTCTGGGATGGCATACTTGCTATAGTATTTCTGTTCATCCAACTTGTAATAAATATTTTTCCCATCTCCAATATTACGTTCCATTGCACTACGAGAATCATAATAAATGAGATCTACAACACTTACTCCACTATTAACATTTATTTGATAATCATAAATAAAGGCTTTTGGTGCTGTCTTTCGAATCTCGTCTAAAGCATTTACAGTTGTTTCTTTAAATTGATTGTCAATATCGTAATATCGGAATCCGACATACTCCCATTTTATTCTTTTATCGCTTTTTACATAGTCAAAACCAACCAGATACTTCCCATCAGCCAAAGTCAGATCCTTACTCAAAACAAATTGATTTTTCTCACCAAATAGCTGAACATCCTTGAGATTCCCTTCATGAATGATTTTTGTTGATCTCGGTCTATCTTCTATAGGATTTTTCTTAGTCTCTGAAGGTTTAAAATAGAATACCAAACCGACTACAAGGCCCACTAGAAAAACTAATTTCAAACTTAAAAATTTTTTCAACATTTCTACCTACTTTTTATAGAACTATACTGGGAACCAATCCCATTCCATCAATCTTTCATTCCCTCTATCATACCGAATTTTCTTGTCAACCGCAAATCCGCTACTAGTTGGTGAGATCCCAACAAAAAAGCCATTGGAATCGCACATCCAATTGGCTCCTTTTTCTTATTCAATTCCTTCAAAGGCTAGGCTTGGTTTGGCATTGAGATCCCAGCCTGCGAAGTTTTCTTTGTTCCATTCGCTGACACTGGCATAGGCAATCATCCCTGCATTGTCCCCGCAGAGACGCAGAGGCGGAATGATGACCTTAACATCCGTGATCTCAGAAGCCAAGCGTTCACGAAGGCCTTGGTTGGCTGCGACCCCACCCGCAACGACTAGAGTCTTGACTGGATATTTCTCCAAAGCCTTTTTGGTCTTGGCCATGAGAATGTCTAAGACGGCTGCTTGGAAACTCGCTGACAGGTCTGCATTGGAGAGACTTTCTCCTTTTTGCTGCGCATTATGGTGCAGATTGATAAAGGCTGATTTGAGCCCTGAAAAAGAGAATTCCAGATTGTCTTCCTTGATCATAGCCCGTGGGAAATCATAGATATCAGATCCTTGGTGGGCCAGCTGATCAATCTCACGTCCTGCTGGATAGGTCAAGCCCATGACGCGCCCGACCTTGTCATAAGCCTCTCCTACAGCGTCATCACGGGTCTCTCCGACGATCTTATAATCACCCGCTTCACTGACGTAGACTAGCTCCGTATGCCCTCCACTCACCAGCAAGGCCAAAAGCGGAAACTCTAAGGGCTCGACGCTTTGAGCGGCCATCAAGTGACCTGCCATATGATTGACAGGAATCAAAGGGAGGCCGTGCGCCCAAGCAAAGGCCTTGGCTGCTGCTAGGCCGACCAAAAGAGCTCCAACCAGGCCTGGACCGTAGGTAACAGCCACAGCTGTGACATCGGCTTCTGTGATGCCGGCTTCTTCCAGGGCTTCTTCAATACAAGCGGTGATGACTTCCACATGGTGACGAGAGGCTACCTCAGGCACCACCCCACCAAAACGCTTGTGACTTTCGATTTGACTGGCAATGACATTGGACAAGAGTTGGTCGTCATTTTTCAAGACAGCCACGCTGGTCTCATCGCAAGATGTCTCAAAAGCCAAAATATATCTATCTTTCATTTGGGTTCCTCTTCATGATCACAGCATCCTCTATGGGATCGTGATAGTAGTTTTTCCTCCGTGCAATTTCTTCAAAATGCATTTTTTTGTATAGGCCTTGGGCCGGTTGATTGGACACGCGCACTTCTAAGAAAATCTCTTTTTGGTCCGGCAACTGCGCGAGTAACTGCTGAGCTAGGCCTTGGCCTTGAAAGACGCGCTTGACCGCAATCTGTAAGACCTCTGCTTCATAGAGAGTCTCTTGAATGGCGACAAATCCAAGGACTTGCCCCTCATCCACAGCTAGGAAATAGGAGATCGATTCCTGCTCTAAATCAGCTTCAATCTGCTCCAACTTCCAGGGGCTAGCTTCATAGACATCTTCCAGCACAGCGAGAATAGCAGCCGCATCTTGGCTACTCCCTTTCCTGATTGTTCCTTTCATCATAGGCGCTTGATGTAAGAGGTCGTTGTTTCCGTGTGGTCTTTCAGCCAATTTTCCTCTGCTTCGACCCGTTTGAGATAATGAGGGACAAAATCATGGAGGCTAGCGGGCGCTTGTTTGAGACCGAGACGTCCGATTTTCACTGCATCTGGCAGTGTTTCATAACAAGCAGCACTTGACAAGCTAGAGGCGATCTGCTCCTTAAAGGCCGTGACTTCTCCGACAAAGGTGACCTGCTCACTCGTCGCTGCACGCTCTAGGACTTCCTCAAATGGAAAATGCCCTTCTGGTGCGACCAGCTGATCATCTTGGTAAAAACCTGCATAAACGTTGTTCCGACGGGCATCCATGACAGGCACTACCAAACCTTCTAGATCATCTGGCACTAGGGCTAAGAGGCTCGAAACCCCGACCAATTCAATCCCTAAAGTATGAGCCAAGGTCTTTGCGGTTGCGACCGCAATGCGCAGTCCAGTGTAGCTCCCAGGACCTTCTGCCACCACGATGCGGTCCAAGTCCTTGGGTGTCAAGTCAATTTGTTGCATCAAAAAATCGATGACCGGCATCAAGGTGATACTATGATTTTTTTTAATAGTTAATGTTGTTTCTGCAAGTAGAGTCTCATCTTCTAAAATCGCTACAGAAAGAGCCTTACTCGAGGTATCAAATGCTAATAATTTCATTTCCCACTCCTCTTGAACTGGATTATATTATACTACAAATTCCCTTCAAATCCCAGCGAAACTCTCCTCTAGAGCGCAGGATTTTCCTATGCAAAACCGCTCAAAAGCTTCTCTATTATAGCCCTTTGCCTCTCTGACTTTTCCAGTCTATCTTTTACTTACAGGCAAATTTATGATATAATGATAATTAATTGTATCGAATCAGGTCCACTAGTTGCGAGTAGGAAACTCTAGTGATTGCACTCCTTCGTAGCTAACAAATAGACCGAAATAATGAAAGGAAAATTACTTCATGATTTACAAAGTTTTTTATCAGGAAACAAAAGACCGCAACCCTCGTCGTGAAACCACGCATGCACTTTATCTCGATATTGATGCACCAAATGAACGCGAAGGACGCATCCAAGCTCGTCAATTGGTTGAAGCAAACACAGATTTCAACATTGAATTTATCACACCACTTTCTGAGCAACACCTTGCTTACGAGAAAGAGTCAGGTGCTTTTGAACTAACGGAGTACTAATCCATGGCTTATACCTTAAAACCTGAAGAAGTTGGTGTATTTGCTATTGGTGGACTTGGAGAAATCGGAAAAAATACCTACGGGATCGAATACCAAGATGAAATCATCATTGTCGATGCCGGGATCAAATTTCCAGAAGATGACCTCCTTGGGATCGACTATGTAATCCCAGATTACTCTTATATCGTTGACAATATCGATCGCGTCAAAGCGGTCCTCATTACCCACGGACACGAAGACCACATCGGTGGGATTCCTTTCCTTTTGAAGCAAGCCAATGTCCCTATCTACGCTGGACCTTTGGCGCTTGCCTTAATCCGTGGAAAATTAGAAGAGCACGGTCTTCTTCGTGATGCCAAACTCTACGAAATCAACCAAAACACTGAGCTTCAATTTAAAAATCTTAAAGCAACCTTCTTCCGTACGACTCACTCGATTCCAGAACCGTTAGGGATTGTGATTCACACCCCTCAAGGAAAGATTGTCTGTACCGGAGACTTCAAATTTGACTTCACACCTGTTGGAGAACCGGCTGACCTCCATCGTATGGCGGCCCTTGGGGAAGAAGGCGTTCTCTGTCTGCTTTCAGACTCAACCAACGCGGAAATCCCAACCTTTACTAACTCTGAAAAAGTGGTTGGCCAATCCATCATGAAGATCATCGAAGGCATCCATGGGCGCATCATTTTTGCCTCCTTTGCTTCGAATATCTTCCGTCTCCAACAAGCTGCTGAGGCCGCTGTTAAGACCGGTCGTAAGATCGTCGTCTTTGGACGCTCGATGGAAAAAGCCATCGTCAATGGAATCGAGCTTGGCTACATCAAGGTCCCTGCTGGAACCATTATCGAGCCAAATGAGATCAAAGACTATGCAGCTAATGAAATCCTGATCATGTGTACAGGAAGCCAAGGAGAGCCAATGGCAGCCCTCTCTCGGATTGCCAACGGAACGCACCGCCAAGTGCAACTCCAACCAGGAGATACCGTGATCTTCTCTTCTAGTCCGATTCCTGGAAATACAACCAGTGTGAATAAATTGATCAATACGATTTCCGAAGCGGGTGTCGATGTCATCCACGGGAAGATCAACAATATCCATACTTCTGGACACGGGGGGCAACAAGAACAAAAACTTATGCTCCGCTTGATCAAACCAAAATATTTCATGCCTGTCCATGGTGAATACCGGATGCAGAAGATCCACGCAGGACTTGCGCGTGATTGCGGAGTGGAAAAAGACAATATCTTCATCATGAGTAATGGTGATGTCCTCGCTCTAACAGCCAACTCTGCTCGTATCGCAGGAAGCTTCAATGCTCAAGATATCTATGTCGATGGAAACCGCATCGGTGAAATCGGGGCTGCTGTCCTTCGTGACCGGAGAGACCTTTCCGAAGACGGTGTCGTGCTTGCTGTTGCGACTGTTGACTTCAAATCGAAGATGATCTTGGCTGGACCAGACATCTTGAGCCGTGGTTTTATCTACATGCGTGAATCAGGAGATCTGATCCGTGAAAGCCAACGCATCCTCTTCAATGCAATTCGCATCGCCTTGAAGAACAAAGATGCCAATATCCAAACCGTCAATGGTGCAATTGTCAATGCCCTTCGCCCATTCTTATACGAGAGCACGGAACGTGAACCTATCATTATCCCAATGATTCTCACACCAGATGACGAAAATTAAAAAACAACCAGTTGAGACCACTGTTTCAACTGGTTTTATGATGACTTTTTGAGGATCAAAAAGAGAGTGGGACAGAAATCGGTAATTCGTTAGAATTCGATTTCGTCGTCCCACCTCCGCACAGTTGAGTAGGGCTGTAAAAGCTGATGAAATCAGCGTAGTAGAGCCCACTCAACCACTGCGTCTTGCTCGACAATCCAAAAATAATTGAGAGGCTAGGACTTTTGTCCTAGCCTCTTTACTCTTGTTTCTTAATAAAGATCTAAATAGTTGTCTACTTCCCATTGGGATACGAAGGTCGCATAGCTTGCCCATTCGATTCGTTTGGCTTCAAGGAAGCTGGTGTAGATGTGTTCACCCAAGGCAGCTTTCACCACTTCGTCTTCTGTCAAGGCTTTCAAGGCATTGTGAAGGGTAGAAGGTAGATCTGTGATTCCAGCTGCTCTACGTTCTTCCGGTGTCATCACATAGATATTTTCTTCGATCGGAGCAGGTGCTTCGATTTTATTTTCAATACCATGAAGGCCGACTTCAAGCAAGACTGCCAAGGCTACATAAGGATTGGCCATTGGGTCTACGGAGCGTAATTCCAAACGAGTTCCCATACCACGTGATGCTGGCACACGTACCAATGGGGAACGGTTGCGGCCTGCCCAAGCGATATAAACAGGTGCTTCATATCCAGGAACCAAACGTTTATAAGAGTTGACGGTTGGGTTGGTCACCGCTGTAAAGTTATATGCATGCTTGATCAAGCCACCCAAGAAGTGATAAGCTGTTTCTGACAATTGCATGCCCTTTGGATCTTCTGGATCAAAGAAGGCATTGTTGCCATCTTGGTCAAAGAGAGACATATTACAGTGCATACCTGATCCGGCAATTCCAAATTTTGGTTTGGCCATAAAGGTTGCATACAAGCCGTGTTTACGGGCGATGGTCTTCACAACGAGTTTAAAGATTTGGATCTTGTCACAAGCGCGAAGAACTTCGTCATACTTAAAGTCGATTTCATGCTGACCAACGGCTACTTCGTGGTGACTGGCTTCTACTTCAAAGCCCATCTTGGTCAAGACATTGACGATTTCACGACGAGTGTTATCTGCAAGGTCTGTTGGAGCCAAGTCAAAATAGCCACCTTTGTCGTTTACTTCAAGAGTTGGATCTCCATTTTCGTCCAACTTGAAGAGGAAGAATTCTGGTTCTGGACCAAGGTTAAAGGATTTGAATCCAAGTTCTTCCATATGACGAAGGGCACGTTTTAAGTTGCCACGTGGGTCGCCCGCAAATGGTTTCCCTTCAGTCGTATAGACATCACAGATCAAGCCAGCTACGCTACCATTTTCATCTCCCCAAGGGAAGACTGTCCATGTATCCAAATCTGGGTAAAGATACATATCTGACTCGTTGATACGGACAAATCCTTCGATAGAAGAACCATCAAACATGGCTTTGTTTGAAAGAACCTTGTCCAGTTGCTCATCGGTAGCTGGAATTTCGACGTTCTTCATGGTTCCCAAAATATCAGAGAACATCAAGCGAATAAAAGTAACATTTTTTTCTTTTACTTCACGGCGAATATCTGCAGCAGTAATTGACATTTTTGTCTCCTTAAAATAGATTACAAGCATATGAAATGATCAACGAAATTGACCATATGGCGATGGGGAAGATGTGAAGCGACTTTGCTGAATAATGTCACGATGAAGAGCCTTACGGATCTCTTCTTGACTGACAACCTTGGTTTGCTCTTGCTCTTTTTCCGCATATTTTTTCTTAATATCCGCAATATTGAAGCCATCTGAGATATAATCTTTGATCTCAAGCAGGCGGTCCATATCGTCCAACGAATACATACGGCGATTGCCTTCTGTCCGATCAGGAGAAATCAATCCCTGATCTTCATAATAACGAATCTGGCGAGCTGTCAAGTCGGTCAGCTTCATAACACTTCCAATCGGAAAGACTGCCAGCGAGCGTCGTAATTCCTTTTCCTTCATACCATTCCTCTTTCTATTCTATTATATCGAAAAAAAAATCTATGTCAAGATTAAATGTTATATAATCTTACATAGGTTTTTTGTGTTTCTTGAGAAAATCGCGAATGCGATCCACATCCGAATTGACCAAAATCGCAACGAAAACGCCAATAAAGGTCTCAAATATTCGGGCAAAAACATACAAGAAGGTTTCTCCGTTAGGAATCGAGAGGGTAATGATCAGCATTGCCGAAACTCCTCCGATAATTCCTGCTTTATTATTCATAGCGACATTTGTCATAATGGTTAACATGGTCGCAATGGGTACAAAAATAAGAGTCACCCAATACGCCCCATGAAAGAGCGTTTTTAAAAGGAAGAACAATACGGCATAAAAACCTCCGATACTGTTGCCCATGACACGCGAAGCCCCGAAGTGGACACTCTTATCAAAGTCTTCCCTCAAACTAAAAACAGCTGTCAAGGTCCCGATCTGAAGGCCTCGCCAGCCAAATATTCCAAAAATAAGTAGTACAATAAAAACGGCAATCCCTGTTTTAAAGGTTCTCATCCCCAAACGGAATTTGGACCAATCAAATTTGTGTCGTTTAAAGTAATCCATGGTCACCTATCTTTCTATTTCTATTATTCTACCATATTTTCAGAAAGGAGAGAACAGTTATCAATAGAAAGAAAAAAGAGAGTGGGACAGAAATCGGTAATTCGTTAGAATTCGATTTCGTCGTCCCACCTCCGCACAGTTGAGTAGGGCTGTAAAAGCTGATGAAATCAGCGTAGTAGAGCCCACTCAACCACTGCG
>NZ_JAQFJJ010000018.1:0-38323 GCF_030440005.1 Streptococcus sp. SP1 | reverse complement strand
CGCAGTGGTTGAGTGGGCTCTACTACGCTGATTTCATCAGCTTTTACAGCCCTACTCAACTGTGCGGAGGTGGGACGACGAAATCGAATTCTAACGAATTACCGATTTCTGTCCCACTCTCTTTTTTATTTTTGTTTCAATTCTGTTCGTAGGGCTTCTTGCTGCTCTTTTGTCAGATGAACGCCCTTACTTGCAACAATCTGACTAGAGACTTTGTTGGCAAACCTTAAGGCTTGCGTCATATCTAAGCCTTCTAAACGGGCGGATATGAAGGCGCCCACATGGCTATCTCCAGCGCCTACTGTATCGACAACTTCTGTTGGAAAACCGTCTGCCTCATACCAGTTGCCATCATAGGCAACCGCTCCTTTTTCACCCAAGGTGACAATGACCAATTGCCCCGTTCTCTGATACAAGTGTTCGATGGCTGGCTGGATCTCTCTACACCCTGAAAAAGCCAGTGCTTCAGCCTCATTAACATGGAGAATTGGATGCAGATCATAAATTGCTTCCAGTCGATCCTTTGGAATCAAGAGTCCGCGTGGACCTGGTGCAAAAATCACCTGACCTTCTAGTTGCGAAACGGACTGGACCAATGCAAGACCGGTTGGCTCCTCGACTTCAAGGCCACATAAGTAGATGTAATCAAACCGATCTGTCTCAATCTCTTTTAGCCACTCTGCTTGGAAGCTATACTCCACTCCGTGGTCCGATAAGAAGGTCCGCTCACCATCAGACTCTACAAAGCAGTAACAGCAACCATTGGCCCCTTCTAATGAGATGCTAGAGGAAATCCCTAATTGTTTTAGCTCTCTCCGAATAAAATCACCATATATTCCAGAACCGACTGGCGAGACAAACTGGTAGGGTTGCGATAAAAAATGAAGGATATTAACGACATTAAAGGCACAACCTCCCACAGACCATTGCTGGTGATCAATATGGGCATCTCCTTCACGACTTGGCAAACGATCCAAGTAAATCATCACATCACAAACTGTAGAACCAATAATTAACGCAGCTGTCATCTTTTTCTCCTTACTTTGCCTTCTATTATACCAGAGGAAACATAAAAAACAACCAACCCCTTGTGGAGTGGTTGCTTCTCTTTTTAATCACGATAAACGGGTTGAGGGCCAAAGGTTTGGGAAACCGGCATGATTTCAATCCGATTGACATTGACATGCTTGGGCTGTTGGATCAACCAAGCTACGGTGTCGGCAATGTCTTCAGGCTGAATGGCATGGGCATCTCGATAGAGGGCTTCTATCCGTTTTTCGTCTCCTTTAAAGCGAACAGAAGAGAACTCCGTTCCTTCGCAAAGACCGGGTTCAATATTGCTGACACGAATCTTCTTGCCAGCTAGATCCGCCCGAAGATTGAGGGAGAATTGCTTGACAAAAGCCTTGGATGCCCCGTAAACATTGGCCCCTGGATAAGGCACAGTTCCTGCTGTAGAGCCCAAATTGATAATATAGCCATCATTTCGTTCCACCATCTGAGGCAAGATTTTCCTTGTCAGATAGGTCAAGCCGACAATATTGGTCTGAATCATGGTCAGCCAGTCTGCGACCTCTGCTTCATAAGCTGGGGCGAGGCCTAGAGCCAAGCCAGCATTATTAACCAAAACATCCACTCTCTCCCAAGCTTTTGGCAAACTGGCAAGTGCATGATCTACCTGAGAAAGATCCGTCACATCCATTTGCAGGGGATAAAAGGCTTCTCCCAGCTCTTCTTGGAGAGCCTGTAATTTTTCAATGCGTCTAGCTGATCCGATCACACGGTATCCATCTGCTACTAAGCGACGGCAAATCGCTTGACCAAAACCAGCTGAAGCTCCTGTTACTAAAATCGTTTCTGACATGTCATTACCTCCATGGATTGTAAAAACGTCCCTGATTGAGAAAGATCAGGACAATACTCAAAACCAGAACAGCCAAGGCTGATAGAATCATCCCATAATCTTTCATTTCCATAGCTTGATGAGAATACCAGGTCCGCTTTTTATTTTTACCAAAGCGACGTAATTCCATGGCCGTAGAAATGCTGTCAATCCGTTCAAGGGAGCTAAAGATTAAGGGAGAGATGATTTGTAAATTGCCTTTGATCCGTTGGATCAGCTTGGCCTTTTTGGACAATTCCACCCCTCTGGCTTCCTGAGACAATTTAATCGTTTGATATTCTTCTTGTACGTCAGGAATGTAACGCAGAGTCAAGCTGACAGAATAGGCAATCTTGTATGATACGCCAATTTGGTTGAGGCTTGAAGCAAACTGACTAGGATGGGTCGTCATCAAAAAAATCAAGGCTAGAGGTATGGTACAGACATACTTAAGAGCAAGATTAAAAAGATAAAAGAGTTCCTGCGAGGTGATACTATAGGAACCCCAACCCTTCATCAGTACCGTCTTTGCCCCGTAGATCTCTACACCATACTGAGGGGCAAAGAGATAGACCATGACAACATTTAACAGTGCAAAAACAAGAGCAAATGCAAGTACAAATGAAATATCCCGAAATCGAATACGAGCTGTAGAGAATAACAGCAAGGCGCCCACACCAATTCCTAGAAGGAGCCGGGTATCATAACTCAACATGGCCGCAAGAGATACAAAAAGAAGAAAGAGTAACTTACTCGCACCTGAAAGGCGATGAAGAAAACTCGTCCCCTCATGGTAGCCGACTAATCGATGCTTCATGACCTACTCCTTTCTGTTGCATATAAAACTGCGTTAGCGCCAAGGGATCCATTCCTAATCGATTGGCTAAGGCAAAAATCGAAGTCTCTTTGAGATTAGCCTCTTGTAAAATATCCGGATGAGTGAACAGCTCTGCAGGTGAGAGATCAGCTAGAATTTGTCCGTCTGATACCACAAGTGCACGATCAGAATAATCCAACATCAGTTGCATATCATGGGTAATCATGACAATGGTATGGCCTTTTTCTTGCAAGCTATCTAGAAATTCCATGATGTCAGTGTAATTGCGCTGGTCCTGACCTGCTGTCGGCTCGTCCAAGACCAAAATTTCTGGTCCTAAAACTAGTATAGAGGCGATGGTCACCCGTTTCTTTTGCCCATATGAGAGGGCAGAAATCGGCCATTTACGAAACTCATAGAGACCACAAGTTTTCAGTGCTTGATAGACACGCTTCTTAATATCTTCTTCCGATATCCCCCGCAAGCGCAAACCTAGAGCGACTTCGTCAAAAATCATATTGGTCGAAATCATTTGATTGGGGTTTTGTAGGACATAGCCTACTCGCTCAGCCCGTTCCTTGACACTCTCCTGCTTGATATCTTCGCCTCTAGAGGTGTATTGCCCTTCTGTGGTAATGAATCCACAGATGGCTTTCGCAAGAGTTGATTTCCCTGCCCCATTCTTCCCGACAATCGCTAAGCGCTGCCCTTTCGGAATCGTGAGGGATATATTTTTTAAGATCGGATGATTTTCTTGATAAGCAAAGGAAATCTGCTCCAACTTCAATAGTTCTTTTGCTTCACCAGTTTTAGTATAGGTCGCTTCTGGAATCACACAATTTACATCATCCAGTTGGATATCGTCCAAACGATCCAGATGCTCCAATTGATTGATATCCTGACCAAGCTGGCGAAGAGTTGTTAAATAGAGGGGTTCTCGAATCCCATTTTCAGCCAGAAGTGTCGTTCTCAACAACTCATCTGGTCGACCATTAAAGAGAACTTGTCCTTGATTGATCAAGATAACCCGATCGACAGGACGGTAGAGTACATCCTCTAAACGGTGTTCAATAATAATGGTGGTCGTCCCCTGTTCTTCATGAATCTGATCAATCAGATCAATAATATCCTGACCCGACTTGGGATCTAGATTAGCCAGTGGTTCATCAAAAAGGAGGATCGGACTTTCGTCAATCAGAACACCTGCTAAGCTCACCCGCTGTTTTTGACCACCGGACAAATCTTGTGGCCGATGATCCAAGAGCTTCATCAAATCCAAGCGTTCTGCCCAACTCTGCACACGCTCTTTCATCGTTCCCAGCTCAACCATGTCATTTTCAAGGGCAAAAGCCAAGTCTTCTGCGACACTCAAACCGATAAACTGGCCATCTGTATCTTGCAAAACCGTACTGACCAAATGAGATTTCTCATAAATACTGAGATTAAAGGCTTCTTTCCCCTGAATGAGGAATTGTCCACTACTGGTTCCCTTATAGATATTGGGGATAATCCCATTTAAGCACTGGCCAATGGTTGACTTCCCAGAACCAGATGGCCCAACAATCAGAACCTTTTCCCCCTTATAAATGGTTAAGTTGAGATTTTTCAAGGTTGGTTCAGACTGTGCCTTGTATTGGAAGGAAAAATCCTTCAGTTCAATCATTGCTTCTTTCATTTAGTTTGCCTTTTCCCAAAAGAGCGCAAATTGGATGGCTAACTCCGCGATGCGATCCTTGCTATCTAAATCCTCATGACTAGATAAGGTTCGAATATCCCATTTTTCTTCCGAGAGGTGGTCAGCTGCATAGAAGAAATGGCAGAGCTCAAAGCCCCTATAAGCTGCTAAAGCTGCCACTGCCGAACATTCCATATCCACACAGATGGCTCCTGCTTCCTTTCGTCGCTTCATCTTGTCGATGGTTTCTCGGTAGGGTGCATCTGTCGTCCACACTTTTCCCGACTGATAAGAAACCTTGTGACTGTCCAGAAAGGCTTGGAAGAGAGGGAGGGTTTTCTTATTTACTTCCACTTCATCACTAGCCGGAAGATAGTGGTAACTGGTCCCCTCGTCGCGAAGAGCAGCTGTTGGAATGATGATGGAAGTCGCTTCGATATCACGGTCTAAAACCCCACAGGTCCCAAAAAGAACGAGTTTTTCCATCCCAAATTGAATCAGGTCCTCTATAATTCCCACACAGGAAGCAGCCCCAACTGGTGCATTAAAGACACCAATCTGTTGGTCACCAATAGTGATCCCATAGACCAAGACTTCAAAATTAGCCATGGAGGTTCTTGCAATGACCTCATGGTCATAATTCTCAAGGAGGCGAGCAAAAGTTACTCTTGAAAAGCAAGAGATGACTACTTTGGGAAATCCTTCAATTGGTTGGTGTAAGTCTTGTGGATTGATAATCGCCTGTCGATTGGCATCAAATTCTTCTAACAGCATTTCGTGCACCTCTTTCATTCTACTTCTAGGCCCCTATTATACCATAATTAGCCTAGTCATTGGTTTTTGATCAAAGGAAGGAGTATAAAAAAGAACTGCTCCCAGACGTTAGATTTTTAGGATCAAACGTCGAAGGGACAGTTCACTGCGATATTTTTTACTTGTTTTCCAATTGCGCTAATTCTAGCAACCGCTCTTTGGACAATTTTTTGATTTCAATTTGACTAGCATCTAGCAGCTGGTATTCATCTGACTCTAGCGTTGCCAATAGATTCTTCAGTGCAAGAGAACCAATTGGATGGTAATTTTCTGGCTTATCCGGATCTCCATCGATCGCAACCAATAGAACTTGCCAATCAATGATACCCGCTAAGCCCACAATTTCTACATATTCTGCAGGAACATGTGGCACGCTTGGCAAGACCGTATCCGTATCTTCTGTCAAGCTATAGCTGGCTAAGAAGGCTCCTGTCTCCTCCTGTTGATAAAAACGGACTTGACTGAAATAAGCTGCACTATATTGAATCTTCTTGATAAAGGCAGAGTAGGCTTCTAGTGGATGGACATGGTTCAAGACTTCCTGCACTGTATCCCGATCCAAATAGACTGGATGAGCGAAGCCTTGTACTTCAAACTCTTTTAGATCTTTTTCTTTCGTCACATTACCCAGCGTTTCTAGGATAACGACTTCATAATCAAAATGGAAAATAGAATCTGGAGTATAGCTCACGCCATCGCTGGCCACAATCTCCGTTCCTAATACTTCTGCGAGGCGACTGAGCCATCGAAGGGCCAACTGCCAATCTTCTTCTATCGCAAAAGAGGGCACCTGAATCTGATAAGACTCTTCCTCATCAAAATAGCGTAACTGCAGAGGAAGACCGCTCTTGCCAAATACGATACAGTTCAAACCTTCAAAATCATTTAAGGGACGATGAAGGGTGGCAGGATCATAGTTATAGGTTGTCAACCCTTCTACCAATTTAAGAACTTCCTGTGCTGCGAGTACTTTCTGATAGCCAAATAAGCTCTTTTTATTTTTGATTGAAAACACGATACTAATTTGTTTTCTCCTTTGTGAAATCGCTTACCTAAAGTATAGCACAATTTTCAATCAATTTCCATATAAAAACAGCCTGAGCTTTCAGACTGTTTGTTTCCATTATGCAGGTGCTCCATCAAGCGTCTCACCGATGACCGCTAAACGCTCACGAACTTCTGCTTGTGACAAGTTGTGTTCTTGGACATAACGATTGCGAGGGTGAACCCGGCACTCATGCGAACATCCGCGAAGATACTTGTCTTCGTTTTCTTCTGAGGTCAAGATCCGACGGTTACAGAAAGGATTTCCACAGTTGACATAGCGTTCGCATGGTGTTCCATCAAACCAGTCTTTTCCGACAACGATTGGATCGACATGGTTGACATCGACTGCAATCCGCTCGTCAAAGACGTACATTTTCCCATCCCATAGTTCTCCTTGAACTTCTGGGTCTTTCCCGTAGGTTGCAATTCCGCCGTGCAATTGACCGACATCTTTGTAGCCTTCACGCACCATCCAGCCTGAGAATTTCTCACAGCGGACTCCTCCAGTACAGTAGACGACAACGCGTTTGTCCATGAATTTTTCCTTGTTATCACGGACCCATTGTGGCAATTCACGGAAGTTGCGGATGTCTGGACGAATAGCTCCACGGAAGTGACCAAGATCGTACTCGTAGTCGTTACGAGTATCAAGGACAACGGTATTTTCGTCGAGAAGAGCATCTTTAAACTCTTTTGGTGACAAGTAAGCACCTGTTGTTTCAAGAGGATTGATGTCATTATCGAAATTATCATCTTCTAAACCAAGGTGGACAATCTCTTTCTTATAACGTACAAACATCTTCTTGAAAGCTTGCTCTTCTTCCTCATCGATCTTGAACCAAAGGTCCTCCATCCCTGGAAGGCTGTGAACGTAGTCCATGTATTTTTGCGTTGTTTCGTAGTCACCAGAAACAGTTCCATTGATTCCTTCGTCAGCGACTAGGATACGCCCTTTAAGGCCGATTGATTTACAGAAGGCCAAGTGATCAGCCGCAAATTGTTCTGCGTTTTCGATGGGAACATATTTATAGTAAAGTAATACACGAATAGGTTTTGCCATGTCATTCTCTTTTCTAAGATTAAATTATCAGAATTTTTAATTCAACTATACCAGTATACTCTCCCAAGAAAACGAATGCAATTTATTTGACTGAAAAATAAAAGCCTGGGATTCCAGACTTTTATACGACGAAACCAAAGCTCCTCCTTCCTACTCTTCTTTTTCCAACTGATCCAGATAGGCTTCATAGCGTCTTTTCTCAACTTTTGCAAGAAGCATCACAAGGGTATTCACTCCCCATACAATTGGAAGATTCAGTAAAAAGGTAATAGGAAGTACTAGTAAGAATTTTGAATGAAAGGGATTTGCCTGATAGACAGCCTGGTTTAATTGAAAATTTTGAGCCCAGATGAACAAGGAGAGAATAGAGGTTACTGCTACAATTCCCATCACATTTAGATAGCTGTAACTGATAAATCTCACACCCAATCGTTGACAACGCACCGAATAATACAATCCTGAGACGATGAGTAAGGCTACCACCATGATTGGACTGAGCCCCACCTTAGATGTAAAAATGGATCCAACACTAAAAACAGTTAAGGAAAGGAAAAGAAAACCAGCCGTCTCCGCACCAGCCTTATTAGCTAAGCCTTCTTCTCGTTCATCTATGATTTGTTTGTTCAGCAATTGTAATCTCATCTCTTTCTCCTTATTCTTCATCCTCTAATTCTGCCTCGACCTTCTCTTGTTTTTTCCGATTGATAAGAGCAAGTGGTTTTTCAAGAAGATCTGTCAGGATGGCAAAGACGAGAATTTCTAATAGAATTTTGACCAGATACTTGGGACTCAAGATAAAGCTCATTGCTTCTCTCTTTCCAATCACATCCATAGCTGTCACAAGCACAGCAAAGAATAGACCTGACCCAAGGCGACTCAACCAGCTATCTTTTTCTAACACATCTCGGATATCAATCCCTGAACTGATCCTTCTTAGCAGAGCATAAGCCCCCATGGCAATTAGAAGGAACATCTCAGGGAGATAAGCGACGAGGTCTAAGTCCAGGATACTGGATTTCACAAAGGCAGATAGGGCAATAAAGCAGGTCATGCCAAGGACAAGTTCTCCTGCGATTTTTCCATCAAGTAGCATAGTCCGTTCATCTTTTACAATTGGTTCTTTCTTTTGTTTCATATGTTTCCTCTTTCTATTATTAAAACTGTTACTCCCAGAACAGTTGATCCAGCGTCTTATCCAAGGTCTTACAAATGGCAAGGCAAAGACTGAGGGTCGGATTGTATTTCCCTGCCTCGATCAGGCCAATGGTCTGGCGTGTCACCCCTATGGCATCTGCAAGATCCCCCTGAGTCATATCATGTTCGACCCGGGCCATTTTTAATTTGAGATTTTTCGCCACATGCTTTTCCTTTCTTGTTTTTATAACTTTATTATACACTATATTTTCTACTTTGCAATATATATCTTACATTTTGTAAAAAATATTTTTTACAAAACAAAAAAAAGCCTGGTTTCCCAGACTTTATCTTCTTATTTATGATTAGTCTTTAGACAAACTTCCGTCTTTTGTTTGGGTACGAGCATAGGCAATCAAGAGGAGTGAACCTGCAATAGCTACAACTAAAGCATTGATAGAACCTGCTACAACACCTTGTAGGAAGACTTTATTTGGATTATCGTGATAGATCAAGACATCCCCCACCGGAGCAATCAAGCCCCAGATCACAAGGTTGGATACGATTTGAACGACATTAAAGACGATCAATTCTTTCTTGGTCACTTCTCCTTTGAGGTCACCGATTTGTTTGCGGAAGAAACCAACAAAGAGACCAAACAAGCCACTAGAAATGATCCAAGTCCACCAAAGACCACCTGACATAGCGTCCTTAATGGCATGACCAATCAAGCCGATTAAGAAGCCGACAATTGGGCCAAAGACTACACTAAAGAGAGCTTGAAGGGCATATTGCAACTGAATGCTCGTATTCGGTGCAGGTGCAGGGATTTGCAACATAGCAATCACGACAAAGAGGGCTGCTCCAACCCCAATAGCTACAACATCTTTAATTGAAAATAATGATTTCTTTTTCATTATGATATCTCCTATTAATTTTCCATTTTTCTAATCTCGATATGCCAAGAAGCCCCAACTCCTACATTATAGGCCTTGGCAAAGGATCCCTGGTTGATGGCAAGACCAACACGGTAAAGGGAATTGATATAAAGGATTGGCTGTCCAATTCGCACGTCGGCGAAAGACTTACCGTAGGTTACTTGGTTTTGGTAAACCAGCATGTCATTGTTATAGATGGTCACTTCAAAACGTTCCCCAAATTCGGGTGCCAAATGATTGAACTCTTCCCGAGTAATGGAAGTCCAAAGAGAACCAAAGCGTACATCTAGGATGTCAACTGCACCTTTAACAAGATCGTCCTCAAAAACCGTCTCAACTACTGGGATTTCCACAATATGTTCGACACTGAGTTCTGGTCCGACTTCTTCAAAACTAATATGGCCACTGGCCAACTTAGCCCCTGTATAGGCGTAGACATCACGCCCATGGAAGGTATAAGAAAACTCTGTATTGGCTCGACGGTTCTTCACCTCTGAAATCTCACGGATAGCAACAATCCCTACATGTTTCTTGATAAAAGAGAGAGTTCCATTATCCGGAGTGACAATGAATTGATTTTTTGCCGTTTTAGCTACGACACTCTTTCGTTTGGAACCGACACCAGGATCGACCACCGAAACAAAGGTTGTCCCTTCTGGCCAGTAATCTACTGTCTGAAAGAGACGGTAACTCCCTTCAAAGATATTGTAGGGGGTAATATCATGAGTTAAGTGGTGAATTTTAAGGGTTGGTGATTCTTCTAAAGCAACCCCAATCATAGCTGATACTGCTCCATCCACCAAACCAAAGTCTGACTGAAGAACTAGTAAATTATTGTGCATCTTTATCTCCTTTTTTGGCCAATAATGGAAGAAGGATGTTCGATAGTCCCCATCCTAATCCTGCACCCAATATGACCGTGAGGACAAACCAAGTGATGGTCGCTAGATCTGGTGATACCATCACCCGATTGACATAGTCTATCGATTTACCACGATCCAGTAACGACATGCGGTAACTGGCTGGATAGAACCACATCATCAGAATGGGCCCTGTTGTCGCAAAGGCAAAAATAACAAAAGACAAGGCATTTCGTAAATTCGAGCGAAAACGACCACTTGAAGCGACCATCTCCGCAAAACTTCCGGCGATCAAGGCTGGAATAAAGGCCCCTGCACCATGACGTGAAAGGAGAAAGAAGGATCCGATCACGCAGCCAACTATAAAGATAGATCCAACTCCTTTTATTTTTTCTAGAAAATAGCGGTAGATCGTCCCGCCAAACAAGGCTGAAAAGGCAGGAGCATAAAACATATTTCCTTGATGATCGACCAGATTTCCAACTAAGACCCCCAGTCCAATCGCAACAAAATAGAGGAAGACGAAGGCTCCGACTTGTTTCATATGATTCACATTTATTCTATTCATTGGATACTGATCCTAACGGTGGCTAATTTTCTTCGAAAGGAAGTCCCCGATAAATTGGACTAGAACGATAAGAATCAGGATCAATAAGGTCGCCACAAAGATGACATCATTGTTAAACATGTTTTTCCCGTAGTTGATGGCCAAGGTTCCTAATCCTCCAGCACCAACGGCACCCGCCATGGCGGTTTCTCCGATCAAGGAAATGATGGTCACTGTTGTCACACGGATCAAATCAGGAAGCCCTTCACGAAGGTAGACACCAACAATATCCCAGAAGGTTGCCCCACTAGCTTGCGCTGCTTCAATCACACCTCCATCCAATTCGGACAAGACCACTTGGACTTGGCGGGCAAAGAATGGAAAGACAGCCAAAGACAGCGGAACAAGGGCTGCTGTAGGACCGATGGTATTTTTCAAGAGCAAGTAGGTCAATGGATTAATAAAGGCCAACAAGATAATGAAAGGAATGGCGCGGAACAAGGAAGTAATCTTATCCAAAATTTGGAAAACGATTCTATTTTCGATGACACCACCTGGACGGGTCAAGACCAACAAAAGCCCTGTCACCAAACCTAAAAATCCACCAATAATGAAGGAAATAACGGTCATGTAAAGAGTCAAGTAAATAGCGGTTCCCCATCCATACTGGCCAGACCACCCTAATTTATAGACATTTGGTAAATATGTTTGAATTAACTGGATCATGCTTTTCTCCCATCTTTCACAATAGTCACGGAAACTCCTGCATTTTCTAACTCAGCTTTGGCCGTTTCCAGATTTTGATTTTCACCTGATAAGATGACCACCAATTCTCCAACAGGCGTGTTATCAAGGATCTCGATGTTCCCAAATAAAATGTTGGCAGATACTTGGTACTGCTTGTAAATATCATTGATGATGGCTGTATCTGTCACTGAACCTGCATACTTAAGATGCGCTAGAACCGAATCATCTGGTAAGTTCTTAACAATCGCTTGTTGGTTGATTTTCACCATGGCTTCATCGATTCCTGTTGCAACCGTGATAAAGTCTTGCGTCAAAGCATTTTTCGGATTTGAGAAGATATCTAAAACAGACCCTTCTTCAATCAGTTCGCCATTTTGCATGACAGCTACCCGATTGGCAATATCTTTAACAATTTGCATCTCATGGGTGATCAAGACAATGGTTAAACCAAGTTTTTTGTTTAACTCTTGCAACAAAGCTAGAATTTGTTTGGTCGTCTTTGGATCCAAGGCTGAAGTTGACTCATCTGAGATCAAAATCTTTGGATCGTTGGCAAGGGCACGCGCAATCGCTACCCGTTGCTTTTGACCACCAGACAATTGTGCTGGGTAATTTTCTGCACGGTCAGATAGACCAACCAAATCCAACAATTTCGCCACTTTCTCATTCTTTTGTTCTTTGTTCAATTTAGAATGTTTAAGAGCAAATGCTACATTTTCTGCGACAGTCATTTGAGCCATCAAGTTGAAGTGTTGGAAAATCATTCCGATATCCCGACGTTTCTCCCGAAGGGTAGCCGGTTTTAGGGTCACCTGATCTTGATAAATCACATCTCCATCCACAGTAATGGTTCCAGCGCTAGGCACTTGCAAGAGATTGATCACCCGAACCAAGGTCGATTTCCCGGCTCCAGAATACCCTACAATCCCATAAATATCACCTTCATTAATATGAATGGTCACATCTTTGACAGCTTGGATCTGACGTTTCTTTTGCTGGAAGGTCACATCAATGTGGTCCAGCTGAATCATTGCTTTACTCATAACTTGCTATTAACTCCTTTATCAATTCAATATGGGTGTAATAATCGGCGATTTTCACATTTTCGTCGCCCCCATGATCACGGCTATTGGCATTGCCAATTCCAAAGGCTGCCATCGGCACCTGCAAAGCCTCAAATACCGTATGCATGGGCCCTGTCCCCGCAGTTGTTGGAAGAACAGAGACTCCTTCTCTATAGAAGTCTTTGGCCAACCGAATGACATTTAAAATCGATGGGGCACTCATATCACTTCGGTAACTCATTTCACCGAGAGTATAGACCAATTCGACCTGATCATAGCCATTTTTCTTCAATTGCTGCTTGATCTTTTCTAAGACATCCTTGGGATCCAGTCCAGGAACTAATCGCACCTCCATCTTAGCACGCGCCTCTGCTGGAAGAATCGTTTTAACACCTTGGCCTTGGTAACCAGAGCCAAAACCTTCAATATTCAGGGCTGGTTCAAAATAGAAACGGCGCAGGAATTCTTTTCGGTCTTCCTTCAAGATTGGGAGGGTTAGACCATAGGTTTCCGCAACATCTTCTGGTCCTTTGTTGGCATATTGCTCGATCAAAGCTAGCTCGCGTTCATTGGGTTCTTGGATCTGATCGTAAATCCCATCTACCAAGATTCGGCCTTCTTTGTCACGTAGGCTTGCGATGGCATTTAACAAATACCAGGAAGCAGAGTCCACCACCCCGCCATAGCTGGAATGAATATCCACTTCTGCACTCTTCACCACCATATCAAAGGTGACGATCCCCTTGCTACCACCAGAAATTTCCAACTGACCCTGATTATTTCGGGTACCTTGTTCCCAGACTAAGAGGTCTGCCCCACGCAAGTGTTTCTTGTGTTTGGCCAAGTATTTATCCAAGTCAGTCGATGCAGACTCCTCTGCCCCTTCGATGATAAAGGTGATATTGACTGGCAAATCGCCACTTTCACGAATGTATTTTCGAAGAGCTGTGAGACGAGCCGTGATATGCCCCTTGTCATCATCAACCCCTCGACCGTACATGGTCCCATAATGAACTGATAAGGTAAAAGGGTCTCCCGTCCAAGGTTGGTCTCCATCAGCTGGTACCGTATCATAGTGGTTATAAAAAATGATGGTTTTGGCTTCAGGATTTGGCGAGAAAAATTTGGCAATCACAAAAGGTGCTGTATAGCTATCATCAACTTCGACTTTGGCTCCTGCAGCTGTAAAAATTTCCCCCAAATAGTTGGCTACTTCCTTGAGACCAACTTGTTGGGCAAAGATGGATTTTTTTGAAATCAAGGTTCGTAACACTTCAAAATAGTGTTGTGCGACCTCATCATTTTCAAATTTACGGATTTGTTCCGCTTCTGTTGCAAAAGGCATGCATTCCTCCTAATACACGATAAGAGGTAGAGAATCGCTTCTCCACCTCCTTCATACACTTGAGATCAAATCTTAGAAGACTGGTTGGTCCATTCCTTCTGAAGATTCTTCGATCACTTTCTTCACATTGTCTTTGTGATAGGCTTTGATGATTTCTTTGATTGCTTTTGCTTTATCAGATTTTTCCCAATCTTTCTTAGCAGCGATCAAGTTGTACCATTGTTTTGAGTTGTTGTCTTTCTTTTCAACATAGATAGCTTTTTTGAAATCAACGCCTGCTTCACGAACGAAGGTATTGTTGATGACTGCAGCATCTACTGATGGAAGAGCAGATGGCGTTTGTGAAGCATCCAATTCAGAGATCTTCAAATCTTTTGAATTTTCTTTGATATTTGACACGTTTGCCAATTGACCATCTTTGGTATCCAATTTAATCAAACCAGCTGATTGCAAGACATACAAAGCACGGCTTTCATTTGTTGGGTCATTTGGTACAGCGATTGTTCCACCTTTAGGAATTTCTTTAATTGAAGTGTATTTGTTTTTACCGTTTTCTGTACCAGAGTAAAGACGGATTGGAGCGATGTACGTATCTGCTACTGCAACAAGGGCCTTGTCGTTTTTAGAGTTCCAGTTATCAAGGAAGTTGTAGTGTTGGAAAGCATTGATATCCACGCTACCATCTTTTACAGCCACGTTTGGTTGTGAGTAGTCTGTAAATTGAGTGAATTCCAATTTGATCCCTGTTTTAGCGTCATCCAAGTTCTTTTGAACTTGATCCCAACGAGCTTTTTCAGTGTCGCTCAAAGTCATGACACCTACTTTTACAGTTGTTTCACCATCTTTGCTAGATGATTTTGAAGAACCACATGCTGCAAGAGCAAATGTTGCGATAGCTGCAAGAGCTGTTAAACCAAGAATTTTTTTCAATTTCATTTTGAAGTCTCCTTTAATTAAATATTATTCTTTAATATCTTTTGCTTCTGGTAGGTAAGTTCCACCAAAGTATTTTTTAGACAGTTTTTCAAGGGTTCCATTGTCATAGAGTTCCTTGATGCGTTTGTTGACAAATTTTTGAAGATCTTTATCTTCCTTTGCAATAATTGGATACACATAAGGTTGTTGGTCGCTTGGAAGCTCGATAACCTTCAGGTTGTCATAGCCTTGATCACGAATGATGGTATCCACTGAGATCCGTTCGAAAATCTTGTAATCTGTACGACCATCCGCTAGATTAGCCATGATGGTTTGAATGGTTCCATCTGTGTATTGCAAGTTAGTTGGATTATCTGAATGTTTTTTATTGTAATCTTCTAATTGTTTAGCAGTAGATGTTCCTTGAACAACTTCTGTTTTCTTACCACCCAAGTCATCCAAAGATTTAATAGAAGAATCTTTTGGTACGACCAATACTAATGGATTGCGAGCATATGGATTTGGATAGAGGTATTTTTCTTCCCGCTCTTTTGAGTAGCTAATGTTGTTGGCACCGATTTGGAAACGGTCACTATCTAAGCCAGCAAAGACTGAAGACCACTCTGTCTTGTTAAAGTTTACTTCATATTTGTCTGAACCTTTGAAAATTTCACGCAAAACTTCGATTTCATAACCGGTTAGCTTACCGTCTTTTTCTTCGTAAGAGAATGGTTTGGTTGTTCCAACAGTCCCAACTTCAATGGTTTTCTTACCACTGGCTGATTTGCCAGATGAACATGCTACTAAAGCACTGGTTGCAAGGACTGCAACTAATCCTAAAGCAGAATACTTAATCACTTTTTTTAGATTCATAGGATCTCCTTATTCGTTTCAGGCACATAAAACACCATTTTAAAAGTATTTTTTTATTTTATCAAAAATGTATTTACTTGCCTAATATATATTTTTTATGGAGGTGATAGTTTTTCTTTATCACACTTCTTTGGCTTTAAAATATCGCAATAAAGCTTGCGCATTTTCAACATAATAGGGAACCGACACCTCAAAGGCTGCATCATCGATGGTCATGTGATCATGATGGAGGTCTGGCGCGTCTGGCTCTCCGTTTGAACCGATAAAGGCAAAGACTCCAGGAATTCGCTCTTGGTAAAAGGCGAAGTCTTCTCCAGCTGTAGATGGATTTGCTGGAAGCACCTCAGCCAAATCTTGTGAAGCTTCCCAAACTACTTTCGTTAATTCCTCATCATTAAAGGTAACGGGCGGGGTCACACCCCACTCAAAAGCCACATCCACTTCAAGGCTTTTCGCTATGTGACGAACGATAGAAACAAAGTGTTCTTTCAACTCCCTTTGCACACTTGGATTAAAGGAACGAATGGTTCCTTCAAAATAACCTGATTTTGGGAGCACATTCCAAGTAGAACCCACATCTAGGTGCGTAATGGACAAAACAGCAGTTTCAAAGGGAGAAACGGTCCGTGAAATTAATAATTGTAAGTTCTGAACCATGGTTGTGATAGCCGTTACAGTGTCAACTCCCAAGTCTGGTCTCGCAGCATGGCTACTGACCCCTGTCACGGTAACCTTGAATTTCTCAACCCCTGCCATCATAGCTCCAGCATTCAAGGCAAGTTGCCCTGCTTTTAGCTGGGGAATATTGTGAAAACCAATAATTCCTTGAACATCCTCCAACAGTCCTGTTGCTAAAACATCAGAAGCACCTTCTGAGATTTCTTCTGCTGGTTGAAAGATCAAGCGTACGGTTCCTTCAAGCTGGTCTTCTTTTTCCTTGAGAAGAGCTGCTGCTCCTAGAAGACTGGTTTGATGAAAATCATGGCCACATGCATGCATGACTCCTGGATTCTGACTTTGGTAGGGCAGATTTGTTTGTTCCAAAATTGGAAGGGCATCGATATCTGCTCGAAGTGCCACCACTGGTTGGCCGGACCCAATTTCTGCAATCAGACCAGTTTTTAATCCACTCTCTAAAACATGAATCCCCAACTCCTCTAAACGCTCCTTTAGAAAGGCAGTTGTCTGGTATTCTTGACCAGACAATTCCGGGTGTTGGTGGATATAGTAGCGAATCTCTGCTAACTCTTCATAAGAAAAAGACACAAGCCTTCATCTCCTTTCAAACTTAAAATTATTTTATCACGAATAGGTGTTTCCGTCTAATTCCTGTTTCTTGGGTTTTGATATAGTTTTAAACTATAGATAAAAACACTCCTAGATCTATGTCCTAGAAGTGCCAACTTCCGCATTAAGAAAGATTTCCCTCGAATTTTTCCATAAAGCTATCACTATTATAGGCTTTTTCTACTTCCCACTTGCCATCTTTCTTAACAAAGGTCAACTGGTAGTCGTATCGATCCGGCGTCGTCAAGGGACGATCTGCAAGAGAAGCCATCATTTCCTCTCTATAGGCTTTGTTTTGAGCCTGATTCGCCTCGATGATCCCTGGGTAGTCTTTACGATGTTCTTGATAGAAGGTCTGCATGTGGTTTAAGATCGTCTTTTCCATGCTGACTGTCTCAGAATTCAGGCTAATGACTACCTTGTCTGGGAAGTATTGTTTGACCTTATAGGTTAATTTCGCGCGCTTAGCATTTTCCTTTTCATAAGCATCGATAAACTGGGTTACTTCTTCTTCAGGGAATTGGTAATCGTGTAATTTGCGAGTAAAGTCAGCCGCAAATTTCGCACGGAAATCACTGGCTTCCTTTTTCAAATCAGTTCCCAAAACAAAAGCATCATCCTTTTTGACCTTTCGTTGGCCACTGAAGTAAACTTGATTGATGTATTCATCTGCTAGAAGAGTGGAAGCTTCCACCTTATCCTCATACTGAGAAGAATCCACCGCAATTTTTAAAGGCTTGGATTTTTTATCAGAGCTATAGGTTTTTCGTTCATACTGCACTTCATATTTTTTACCTTTTTCGACTGGAAAAACGATATAGCCAGTTAATTTTTTATCCTGGGCCAACTGATCACTCTTGAGCAATTGGAAGGCTTCACTTTGGTCATAAATTCCTGACTGCAATTTGACCTTGTTATTATCCTCATCGTAAATGGTGATATCTGAATCTGACACGTTGATAGATTCTTTGGCAACATTTTTAAATTCTAATTGAAGGGCTAAATAGGTCCCGTCTTCTGAGTCATTGAGGACAGGTGGCTTGATGTATTGCCCTCCTTTTAAACTCACCTCGACTTGACCGTCAGATGCGGAACTTTTCGCTGCTTTTTCTGTCTTTGCTTGCTGCGAATTTGTCTTTTGAGCAGTAGTTCCACAAGCTACTAGACTCAAGGTCGCCACAGCAAATAAGATCCATTTTAAAATCTTTTTCATCCTCATCTCCTTAAAAAATTCTTTCCCTATTCTAACATCTTTTTCTAACTATGTATACGCTATATAGTGATAACTCTCCCTCAGAGGACGAGAATCACAAAAAGGCCAAGACTTTCGTCTCAACCTTTTTACTGAAAAAAATTGGTTTTGGTTTTACAAGATTCCTTTTTCTTTTTGAATCATGAGATCCTTGAGGGAAATCAAGAGAACTGCAAGAAGGATCATGGCCATCCCGATAAAATCAATGGCAAAGAAATGTTCATTCATAATGGCAAAAGCAAAAAATACAGCTGAAATGGGCTCAATCGAAGCAAGAAGGCTACCTTTGACCGGTCCAACTAAGCTAGTTCCTTTCAAAAAGACGGTATAGGCAAATATGGTCCCAATTACAACTAAGCCAATTAAGCCCATCAGATTATCCATGCTATATTGGCCATGAAAAAGTCTTTTCCCTGTGAAGGGAATCATCATAAGTCCTGGAATGAGCATGCCGATACCAATCACCAACATACTACCCCATTTTTGAATTAATTGAATAGGCAGAATGATGTAGAGGGCATAGGCAAAGGCAGAAACAAGCCCCCAAGCTAGCCCTTTAGGAGTGATTGCCAATTGATTGAGTTGACCATGGGTCGCAATAAGAAAGGTCCCTGCAATGGCTAAGACCATCGAAATGATTTCAGATACCGTAGGAGCTACCCGGTCTTTGATACACGAGTAGGCCAAGACACCTACTGGACAAAGATACTGTAAAACAGTTGCCGTACCAGCATTTGTCGCATGAATCGCTTCTAAATAGGTCAATTGAGTCATTAACAAACCCAAAAATGCAAACAAGAGCAAGGGCAAATAAGACGAGCGGTCTGTTAGAAAGGCTCTCACTTTTTTCTTATCCGCTAGAAAGGCTAATAGCAATAGAACTGCTCCCGAAATAATTAAACGAATCGTTGTCAAACCGATCGCTGTAAATCCATGAGCCATCAGGTATTGACCACAAGCTCCTGATAAGCCCCAAGCGATTCCAGCAATCAAGGTCATGAGCGTCCCCTTCATCGTCTTTGACATAGTCCCCTCCCAAATCTGTTCCTTACTTTTATTGTATCACAAAAGGCCGAAACTACACGTTTCAGCCTTGCTTTATTTTATATAAGTTTATTAGCTTATTCAGGTTGAACCAAGATCTTGATTTGGGATTTATCTTGTGTTAATTCAACAAATCCTTCTTCAACGATGTTTTCCAATTTAATTTTCTTGGTAACCAATTTCTCAGCAGAGAAGTAGCCTTGTTCCATCAATTCCAAGACTTTAGGGAAGATGTGACGGTAGGCAATAATTCCTTTGAGGGATTTTTCTTGGATGGCGAATTCATTTGGATTGATGCTCGCTTCGCGTTCCCAGATAGATACAACCATACATTCCCCAGCTTTATGAACAGCTGCAAGGGCTTGGCCTAAAACAACTGGAACCCCAGTGACTTCATAAGAAACATCTGCTCCACCACCTGTCAAACGATGGATGGCTTCTACGACTGTTTCTCCTTCTTCTGGGCGAACAACGATCGCTCCCAATTCTTCTGCTTTAGCTTGGCGTTCAGGAGACAATTCAACCGCATAGATTTTTGATGCTCCTGCTGCACGGAGGGCTTCAACGATCAAGAGACCAATTGGGCCTAAACCAAAGATAACAGCTGTATCACCAGTTTTCAAAGCAGATTGACGAACTGCATACACAGCTACAGCAGCAGGTTCTGTAAGAGCGGCTTGTTCATAGCTCAAGCTATCTGGAATCACATGGACAAGATCACCATCAAGGACACAATATTTAGCAAAACCACCATCTGCAGCGAGGCCGACGAAGTTCAAGTTTGGATCAAGGTTATAATCACCAATTAAGTTGTGCTCTGCAAGAATTGGTTCGATGGTTACACGATCCCCAACTTTGACACGAGTGACATCACTTCCGACTTCTACAATTTCACCAGAGAATTCATGTCCCAAAGTAACTGGTGCTTTTTGACCAGAATAAACATGTTCTTCTGTTGGAATGAAGATTGGGCCGTCCAAATATTCATGCAAGTCTGTCCCGCAAATCCCCGTGAACTTAACTGCCACCTTTACTTGATGTGGTTGTACTTCAGGTACTTCCACCTCTTCAATACGAACGTCTTTTGCTGCATGCCAGCGTGCTGCTTTCATAGTAGCCATAGGATGGTCTCCTTGTTTTCATGATTTTTAGTTTTCTCTTCAGGAAACTTTATACACCATATTGTAAACGTTTTCTTTTTGCTTGTCAAGGAAAAACTGAACAAAGAAGACAATGAAGAAATAAACCTAGTGATGACTTCTTTTCCTCTCCACATTACAAGACTTTTTCTGTATCCGACAAACCTCCAATCTCCACCCCAAAATCCAACCAAGGACCAAGAGATAATTTTCAAGCGCACCGATCCCATTGACAGGCAGATGATAATAAAAATAACTAAAGAGATGATTAGTACCGATCCCAATCCCACCTAGGATCAAAGCCAATAGAACCATCCGAAGGTAAAACCAATCGTATTTGAGATTGACAGCAATGAGAATCACAAGAACTGCCACATTCCAAATCCCAATCTCCCGTTGCCAACCGACAGAAACACCATATCCCGAATGACTTCCCATATAAGATGGAAAGAATAGCTGGAAGACAATCGCTCCAGACATGGCGATGATAACCAGGACAAATAAGGCTCTTAAAAATTTGTTCATGTAACTCCTCCTAATGCCAGTTGATATGTAATGGCCTTTCCTATTCTAACACAATTTTATGGATAGTAAAAACCAACCTCTCGGCTGGTTCTTTATCTATTACTCTTCTTTCAACTTCGCCAATTCTTGAGCAAGTAACTTGAGGGCTACTTGTGGGTTGGCTTGGCCTTTGGTTGCTTTCATGAGGAAGCCGGTGAAGGCTTTATCAGCGTTACGTTTACCTGACTTGAAGTCAGCTACGGCTGCTTCATTGTCTGCGAAGACTTGGTGGATGATTGGGATCAAGACTTCAGGGTCTGAAATCTGTACCAATCCGGCTTTTTCGACGTATTCACGCGCGCCGCCACCGTTTTTCGCCAAGTGAACAAAGACTTTCTTGGCAATCTTAGAAGAAATCGTTCCATCTTCGATGATGGCAATCATTTCGACCAAGTTTTCTGGTGTCAATTGGATTTCTTCCAGTGTTTTGCCTTCTGCATTCAAGAATTGTGCCACTTCACCTTGGAGCCAGTTAGACACTTGTTTGGCATCGCCACCAAGGGCTACAGCTGCTTCAAAGAAGTCAGAAGTGACTTTCGTCGCTGTCAATTGGTTGGCATCATAGTCAGACAAGCCAAGCTCTGCCACGTAGCGAGCACGACGGTCTTTTGGAAACTCTGGCAACTCAGTACGCATTTCCTCAATCCACTCATCTGAGATTTCAAACAAGGGAAGGTCTGGTTCTGGGAAGTAACGATAATCCGCTGCTCCTTCTTTGACACGCATGAGGATTGTGCTCTTGTTAGCTTCATCGTAACGACGTGTTTCTTGACGAATGACACCACCTGAACGCAAGATTTTCGCTTGGCGTTGCACTTCGTATTCAAGACCTTTACGGACGTTTGAGAAGGAATTCAAGTTTTTCAACTCTGTCTTGGTACCAAATTCCTCTTGACCGTATGGGCGAAGGGAAATGTTGGCATCGACCCGCATCGATCCTTCTTCCATCTTGACGTCTGAAATACCAGTGTACTGGATAACTTCTTTCAAAGCTGTCAAATAAGCATAGGCTTCTTCAGGAGAACGCATATCTGCTTCAGATACGATTTCAATCAATGGCACCCCTTGACGGTTAAGGTCTACGTAAGAGAATCCATCTGTTCCGTGGGTATTCTTACCGGCATCTTCTTCCAAGTGGGCCCGTTCAATCCCGATTTTCTTAGTTGAGCCGTCTTCCAATTGCACTTCAATCCAACCGTTGTAACCGATTGGCTCGTCAAATTGCGAAATTTGGTAGGCCTTTGGATTATCAGGATAGAAATAGTTCTTCCGGTCAAAGTGCATGTGCTGATGGATATCCATATTCAAGGCCAAAGCAGCCTTGATACCAGCATCCACAACACCCTTGTTCAAGACAGGAAGCACCCCTGGGAAAGACCAGTCGATCACATTGGTATTGGCATTTTGCTCATTCCCAAAGTGAGCAGAGGTTGGTGAGAAAATTTTTGAGTTTGTATTCAATTCAACGTGGACTTCAAGTCCGATGACTGTTTCAAAGTTCATTAATTGTCACCTCCGAAAATAAGGGGTTGTTGCTTGTGGTAATCCGTCGTTGCTTCAAAGGCAGCTGCAGCTTGGTAGATGGTTTCTTCAGAATACTTAGGACCGATCAACTGCAAACCAACTGGAAGACCTTGCGCAAAACCTGCAGGAATCGAAATCCCTGGAAGACCTGCCAAGTTGACTGGAATAGTCAAGAGGTCCGCCAAGTACATGGCAACCGGGTCATGGTTGAGCGAATCCAAATCAAAGGCTACACTTGGAGCTGTTGGACCAAGGATAAGGTCGTAATCCGCAAAGACTTTTTCGAAGTCTTGGATAATAAGGGTACGGACTTGACCAGCTTTCTTGTAGTAAGCATCGTAGTAACCAGATGACAAACTAAAGGTACCAAGCATGATCCGGCGTTTGACCTCATCACCAAAGCCTTGACTACGAGTGTTCACGTAGATATCATCCAAGTTTTTAGCATCTTCCGCACGGAAACCATAGCGAATCCCATCGAAACGTTGCAAGTTTGAAGAAGCTTCAGATGAAGCGATGATGTAGTAAACGGCAACCCCATATTTAGAGTGTGGAAGGCTAACTTCTTCGACAGTTGCTCCCAATTTTTCAAAGTGTTTGGCCGCATTAAGGATGGTTTCTTTGACTTCTGGGTCGATCCCTTCACCGAGGTATTCCTTAGGAAGGGCAATCTTCATACCTTTGATGTCTTGACCAATCTTAGAAGTAAAATCGGCTACGCGTACTGGTGCAGAAGTTGAATCCTTGGCATCTTCACTGGCAATGACATTGAGCAAGAGGGCATTTTCCTTAACGGTTGGAGCGAAAGGTCCAATTTGGTCGAGTGAGCTACCAAAGGCAATGAGACCAAAACGGGAAACCGTTCCATAAGTTGGTTTGAGACCAACAATCCCGTTGAAGGCAGCTGGTTGGCGGATAGAACCACCTGTATCTGAACCAAGGGACAAACGGACTTGCCCTGAAGCAACAGAAGCTGCTGAACCACTAGAAGATCCACCAGGCACCTTGCTGTGGTCCCAAGCATTCTTGGTTGGTCCATAGTAAGAAGTTTCCCCAGATCCACCCATGGCAAATTCATCCATGTTGGTCTTCCCGATGACAATCATATCTTTGGCTTTGGCATTGGCAACAGCTGTCGCATCAAAGATTGGCTCGTAGTTATAGAGCATTTTTGAAGCCGCAGTTGTCAAGATACCATCTGTTGAGATATTGTCTTTGACAGCGAGTGGAATCCCTGACAGGAGGTTATCTGCATCGATTCCTTTTGCATCAATGGCCTTGGCTTGCGCAAGAGCCGCTTCTTCTGCCACTGTCACAAAGGCATTGACTGCTTCTTCACGTCCCTTGATATCGTCAAGTGTCGCTTGTGTCAATTCGGTTGCTGAGATTTCCTTAGAGACAAGGAGGTCGTGCAACTCTTCAATGGTTTTATGGTTGAATGACATTAGGCATCTCCTCCATCTTCTAGGATAGCTGGTACCTTGATGTAGTAATTGTCTTTTTCAGGTACATTTTTAAACAAGCGGTCACGGTCCGTCCCGTTCTCAGCAACATCCGGACGCAATACGGTCTTGCGGTCAGCCATGGTCGTTGTTGGGGCAACACCTGTTGTGTCCACTTCTTCCAACAATTCTACCATGTCGACTATCTTCGACAAGGTTGTCGCAAACTCAGCAGTCTCTTCTGGTGAGAATTTCAATTTTGAAAGATTGGCAACGTGGGTTACCTCTTCTTGCGTAATTTTCATCTTGCTTCCTTTCGTGAAATGATAATTTCCAATACCTTCTATTTTATCATAATTTTAGCTTTTCATGTTGCATTAAAATAAGAAAAAGAGATGAGACTAATTGAGAACTACACTCAACTAATTCCATACTCTTTATTTATTTTCACTTAAAGTTTTATCTACCAAGCTTGCCCCTAAGACATGCTTGAAATGATTCAAGGCAAACTGGTGATTTTCAGGAGTAAGCGATGCCACTGCAGGTTCCACGACTTCTATCTGATAGCCGAGGTTGTAGGCATCAACCGCTGTATGGAGGACACAGATATCAGTCAAGACACCTGTCAAAATAACGGTATCTACATGACGTTCTCGAAGGCGGATATCTAGGTCCGTTCCTGAAAAAGCAGAATAATGACGTTTGTCCATCCAAAAGACGCGTGGATCCGCTTTGTGCTCCCGATAAAAATCTGCCAAAGGGCCGTACAAATCACGTCCGCTGGTCCCAATGATATTATGAGGTGGGAAGAGCTTGCTTTCAGGATGAAAAGGATCCTCTACATCATGCGCATCAATGGCAAAAAAGATATAGGCTCCTTGGTCAAAGGCCAATTGGGTCACCTGAGCAATGGTCTCGGAAATGGCTTGTGCAGGAGCACCTGCCGTAAGCTTACCATCATCTGCTACGAAATCGACAGTGTAGTCAATTGAAATCAAGGCTTTGGTCATTAGTAATCTCTTTTCTTAATTTCTTCAAAGATATCTGGAATCAACACTTTGAGATAGGTTCCCTTCATTCCAAGAGAACGGCTTTCAATAATGCCAGCTGACTCCAATTTCCGAAGTGCATTGACAATCACAGAGCGGGTAATCCCAATCCGATCCGCGATGATAGAAGCGGTCAACTGCCCCTCGTTTCCTTTCAATTCACTAAGGATAGCAGATACGGCCCGCAATTCAGAGTAAGACAAGGTATTGACGGCCATATTCACTGCTGTCCGGCGACGAATATTCTTCTCATCTTCCTCGCGTTGGTAGTTCAACATTTGAATTCCTACCACTGTACTAGCAATCTCAACCAAGATCAAATCATCGTCGTCAAACTCTTTATCATTCCGCCAAATGATCAAAGACCCCAAACGAATCCCAGAAACATGAATGGGCGCAATTGTCGTCAAGCCATCAGGAAATTCAGACTTGGTCTCTACTGGAAAGACTGTCAAATCATGCTCGATGGGAAGGTTTGCTTCTGTATCATAAACTAAGCTTGCTGCCTTGGCATAATCTTCTGGTAATTTTTTATTTTGAAAGAAAGCTTCTACTCGGTCATTGTTAGTCTTGTAACGCATGAAATAACCAAGAAGGGTTCCCTTGCTATTAATAATACAAGCATTACAATTGATAATATCCGCCAATTGTTGGGCAATATCATTGTAAGGCATCTCGACTTGCAACTGCTCATCAGTCCGTTTCAAGATGGATGTAATTTTACGTGTTTTTTCTAATAAGTTTGCCATAATAAACCTCGCATATAGTCAGCTAAAGTATATCATATAAGTGTAGGAATTTCAATCAAATTATCTGAAAATTATTTATTTTTTCTACAATTATGCGCAATTCAGAAAAATGTCGATTCGATGGCATGGAATTTATAGAATGAATCAAAAAAAGATTGAAGACCTTCATCTTCAATCCTTCATGATAATTAGCGTTTGTATTGTTTCAAGAAACGAGTCATTTTTTCTTGAATTTGAGCCAATTCATCCACACGTGGAAGGTAAACGATCCGGAAGTGATCTGGGTCCTTCCAGTTAAAGCCACGGCCATGAACCAAGAGAATTTTTTCTTGCTTCAAGAACTCTAAAACAAATTGTTCATCATCATCCACGCGGTACATGTCCCGATCAATCTTAGGGAAGATATAGAGACCAGCCTTTGGCTTAACAGCTGAGAGGCCTGGAATATCATTGATAGCTTTGTAGATGAAGTTGCGTTGTTCGTAGATTCGACCACCTGGAAGCAAGAGTTCATCCACGGATTGGTAACCTCCAAGAGAGGTTTGCACAACTTGTTGAGCCAAGACATTCGAACAAAGACGCATATTGGACAACATGTTCAAACCTTCGATATAGCCCTTCACATGATGTTTCGGTCCGGATAGAACCATCCAACCAACACGGAAACCAGCAATCCGGTGAGATTTTGACAAGCCATTCATACTCACACAGAAGAGATCAGGCGCTAAACTTGCGATAGCCGTATGTTTTTCACCATCCATAACTAAACGATCGTAAATTTCATCCGCAAAGATGATCAAGTTATTTTGACGAGCGATCTCTACAATCTCAAGCAGGATCTCATCTGGATAGAGGGCACCTGTTGGGTTATTCGGGTTGATGACAACGATAGCCTTGGTGTTTGAAGTAATTTTCGACTTGATATCCTCGATATCTGGATACCAGTTTGCTTCTTCGTCACAAAGATAGTGAACCGCGTTCCCACCAGCTAGGCTGACTGCCGCCGTCCAAAGAGGATAATCCGGCATCGGTACCAATACTTCATCCCCATTGTCCAAAAGCCCTTGCATGGACATGACGATCAGCTCACTCACCCCATTTCCAAGGTAAATATCATTGATATCGACATTTGGAATTTTCTTCAATTGACAATACTGCATGATGGCCTTACGGGCTGAAAAGATCCCTTTTGAATCCGAATAACCTTCACTATCACGCGCATTCATGATCAGATCATGGATGACTTCATCTGGAGCTGTAAAGCCAAATTCAGCAGGATTTCCTGTATTCAAACGAAGAATCTTTTCTCCATTTGCTCGCATGCGCATCGCTTCTTCCAAGACTGGACCACGAATATCGTAAGCGACATGTTCGAGTTTGCTTGATTTATTATATTCCTTCATTTTCTGCCTCGATTCACGAAATTATCTCTATTATACCACTAGTTCAAACAGAGTACAAACCGAGGACTTTAAAAATCCTGCAAAAATATACTAGAAAAAGCGAGACTTTACCTTTACATTCTAGCCTAAAAGGGATAAAATATAAGTGTATAAGGAATAGAGTTACCTTCTATTCTATCCATGTTTTCAAGCTATAAGGAGGTAGGATTATGTCTCAAAAATACGAAAACATTATGGTCGCTGTCGACGGTTCCCATGAAGCAGAATTAGCCTTTGAAAAAGGGGTTAATGTTTCTCTTCGCAACGGCTCCAAATTGACCATTGTCCACGTCATCGATACCCGTGCCCTTCAAAGCGTCTCAACGTTTGATGCTGAGGTCTACGAAGAATTGCAAGAAGAAGCCAATGAATTGCTCAAAGGCTACAAGGAACGTGCTGAAAAGGTCGGCGTTCAAAATGTTGTGACTGTTGTAGAAATGGGAAATCCAAAAGTCCTCTTGGCCAATGATATCCCAAGTAAAGAAGGGGTTGACCTTATTATGGTCGGAGCTACCGGACTCAATGCATTCGAACGGTTAATGGTCGGATCTTCCTCAGAATATATCCTTCGCCACGCCAAAGTAGACTTACTAGTGGTACGTGATAAGGATAAAACCATGTAAGAAACAAAAAGTTTGGAACTTCTGTTCCAAACTTTTTGAATGTAGACAAACTATTGTTTTACATAAAACAGCTAGATGATTTTCAGAAAATGACTTTTATTTTTTGAAGATTAAATACTTTCCGCCGTGAGAAAAGTGCTAGAAACACTATTATTTCTAGCACTCGGGAGTTTTGAGAGTAAAACAGTTCGGGAAACTGTTTTAGCCTGAGCCTACGAAGGGGTTCAAAACTAATTGAACACGGGCTGCGGATTGTGTCAAAAAGATAAGTTTTCCTAGAATCGAAAGATTCTGCGTCAAACTTCCTATTTTGACTTTATCCGCAGACGCCCTTTGTATCTTAATAAGTCATGGAACTTCCTGGATTGCTGAAATCATCCACTGGATCATTTCATCTAACGTCCGTACTCACCTAAGGAAAGTTTTTCAGAAGACTTTATCTTCAATCTGAAGAGGCTGGGACAAAAGTCCTAGCCTCTTAATTATTTTTGGATTGTCGAGCAAGACGCAGTGGTTGAGTGGGCTCTACTACGCTGATTTCATCAGCTTTTACAGCCCTACTCAACTGTGCGGAGGTGGGACGACGAAATCGAATTCTAACGAATTACCGATTTCTGTCCCACTCTCTTTTTAGTTGTCTTTCTTTGCTTCTTTTTGTTTTGCATGTTTTTCGTAGGCTTTCAGCTGGCGATCAAGTTCTTTTTTGATGGCTGGTTCTGGAGCGTATTTTTCTTCCCAATCATCTGGCTTCAGAATTTTGTGGGTTACTGGATCAAAGTGCGCCTTTCCATCTGGGAAAATCTTGCCCATATTGGCCCTGTGAACAATCTCAAAGACCTCTTCAGGATCGACCCCCATTAGAACAAAGCTACCATAAGTCAGATAGAGGGTATCAATCAAGGCATCAACCTGCCCTACCATGGAGATCTCAGCTGGATGCTTGCTACGAACCTTATCTGCAGCCTTATCCAAAGCTTCGTGAAGAGCTGCTACCGAGCGGTCAAATTCTTCCTCATTACGGCTAGCTGCTCGGACAAATTCTACCAACTCCTCTTGCTTGAACATGGTCCGATAAAGGGCATCTTGAGGCTGCCAGACAACAGGTTTTTCTTGAGTTTCTCCATCCATCACGCCATGGAAGGTTTTGACCTTATTGAAGTGATCATCCTTAGAAAGAAAGAGTTCTTTCTCTGAGAGAATACCAAAGTGTTGCAGGGCCTTTTGGATGCCATCCTTGCCATTACTAGTCGTTGTATGCTTGGCAATCGCCTTGACACTGGTCGTCCCATTTCCCATCGCAATGGATAAGCCAACACCTGAAAGCATCTCTAAGTCATTATCAGAATCTCCAAAAGCCATCACCTCATCAATGTCAAAGCCAAATTCCTGACCAACGATGCGAATCCCTTCTAACTTGGAAATCCCCGGGTTGAGGACATCTGCTGCAAAAGGACTGGAACGTGTGAATTTCAGATGTGGAAACTCTTTTTCAATTTTTGCAGTCTCTTCTGGACTCGATAAGATCAACACTTGATAAATTGGTTCTTGCGCGAGTGCATAGAGGGTGTCCTGATCTTGTGGGACGACCTTGCTGACCACTTTGTTAAATCCTCGACTGACTGTACGAGCCATTTTGCGGGGTACAAAGCGACTAGACCAGGTTGAAATAGGACTCATCCCAAAACTCATGATCCGAGAACCAAATACCCCATCCTTGCTACCGAGAGCAATTTCCTTACGGTGTTCTCGAGCATAGTCAATTAGTTGGTGCAGACTCTTTTTATCGATTGGGCTGGTAAACAGCACACGGTCCTTGGTCAAAATATACTGACCATTATAGGTCACTGCAAAATCAAAACCATAGCGTTCCATAAACGGTTTGACAAAGGCCGGTCCCCGCCCTGTCGCAAGGCCTACATAGATCCCTTCTTCCTTTAAAGACTGAATGGCTTTTTCTGTTGACTTTAGGACCGCTCGACTATCATTCACCAAGGTTCCATCGATATCAAAAAAGACTGCTTTTATTTCCATGTCTACTGTTTCTTTCTTTTTATGATAAAATAAATTATATCACATATTCCAAGGAGCTTCACATGTTTAAGAAAATTTTAGCACTACATACCGGTGGGACCATTTCGATGGCAGCAGATGACTCTGGGGCAGTGATTACCAACGAAGTCAATCCCATGACCCAAGTCACTTCACCAATTGAAGGGATTGCAGTCACCTCGGAGGACTTCTTCAACCTTCCCAGCCCTCAAATGACCCCCCGTCACATGTTAGCCCTATATCAAAAAATCAAAGAGGAAGCTCACAACTACGACGGCATCGTCATCACTCATGGGACAGATACGCTGGAAGAAACAGCTTATTTCTTGGATACCATGAAGTTACCAGAGATCGCTGTGATCATTACAGGAGCTATGCGAAGCTCCAACGAGCTCGGAAGCGACGGTGTCTACAATTTCCTGACAGCCCTTCGAGTAGCTGCCGATCCGAAAGCACGCGATAAAGGTGTCTTAGTCGTCATGAACGATGAAATTCATGCGGCTAAGTACGTCACCAAAACCCACACCACCAATGTCAGCACCTTCCAAACACCAACCCACGGCCCACTGGGGTTGGTCATGAAAAAGGAAATCCTCTTCTTTAAAACAGCCGAGCCAAGGGTGCGCTTTGATCTCGAGACAATCGATGGTTTCGTTCCGATCATCGCTACTTATGCAGGGATGAAAACCGATCTGCTGGACATGCTGGATCTTTCAAAGCTCGATGGCCTCATTATCGAAGCCTTTGGAGCTGGAAACATCCCCAAAGAAACGGCACTCAAACTCCAAGAACTCATGGATGCAGGCCTTCCAATCGCTTTAGTATCACGTTGCTTCAACGGGATCGCTGAACCCGTCTACGCATATGAAGGAGGAGGCGTCCAACTCCATCAAGCAGGTGTCTTTTTCATCAAAGAATTAAACGCCCCCAAAGCGCGCATCAAACTCCTCATCGCCCTCAATGCCGGCCTAAAAGGACAAGAACTCAAAGACTATATCGAAGGGTAAACTAAGATACAAAGGGCATAGCGGATACAGTCAAAATAGGGAATACGACGAAGAATCCAAAAGATTCTAGGAGGATTCATCTTTTTGACACAATCCGCAGCCCGTGTTCAGTTAATAAGATACAAAGCCCGTAAAATGCCAAGTGAAAATAGGGAGTAGGACAGAAGTGATACTTTGGCGGACGCTTCGTCGTCCTACCCCCACAAGGCTGATTAGGATTCTTCCGAGCTCATAAAGCGAGAGAAGAGTCCAATCAGCTACTGTGTCTGGAAGTTAGTACTCGTATAGTTGGCGTTTTTTCACACAGCATTTAGCCCGTGTTCAATTCGTGTAACGAGACTGGGCAAAAATTGTCAGCCTTCGATGTTTGATAGAAATAACAGTATGACGCAGTGGTTGATTGGCATCTTTGTTCGCTTTTTAAGCTCCAAAGCTGACCTAATGAGGGAAACAAAGTTTCCTTTATCCACAACCTTCAACAGCCTCCCAGACTGTTGAAGCTATGCAGGGGTGGGAAAATTGAAAAGGTTTGGGGAACCTTTTCAACCTTTTTTAATTCCTAGGAGTTCTTTCCCACTCCCTACACGACTCACTAACTCCTCAGGTGGATGGTATCGATCCACCTTCGTCCTGTGTCGCATTTCATCAAGATACAAAGCCCGTAAAATGCCAAGTGAAAATAGGGAGTAGACTGGAATCCAAAGAATTTCCTCTCTACTCCCTTTTTATATTTTAGTCTAAATGTTCTTTCTTTTCTAAATAAAGCGAGAGCAAATGCCAATCGGGGTGTTCGCGCCAATCTGGCGTGGCTACGATCTGACTGGCAACTTTCCTTGCTTCTTCCAGAATGGGATAATCTTCTACCAAATCCGCCACTTGAAATTCTGGGATCCCAGATTGACGGGTTCCAAAGATTTCACCTGAACCTCGCATTTTCAAATCTTCTTCCGCTAGCACAAACCCATTGGTTGTCTCTGTCATGATTTTCATGCGCTGCTTGCCACTATCGGTCTTAGGATTGGCTACTAGAATAGCATAGGATTGCTTGTTTCCCCGCCCAACCCGGCCTCGAAGCTGGTGAAGTTGGCTAAGACCAAACCTATCTGCATCCATAATGACCATAACGGTTGCATTGGGTACGTTGACTCCTACTTCAATAACGGTCGTAGACACCAAAACATTGACTTGGTGCTCTTTAAAGGCCTGCATGATGGCATCTTTTTCTTCACTTTTCATCTTCCCGTGAAGAAGAGAAATGCGTGCTCGCTGACCAAAGAAGGCCTCTAGCTCTTCTTGAAGGGCAAGGGCGTTTTTCAAATCTAGCGCCTCTGACTCCTCGATCAAAGGAGAAATAAAGTAAGCTTGAGAACCTTTGCTAAGTTCTTTGACTAACCAGTCGAGAACCACTTCTAACTGCTCATGCTTGACCCAACGTGTGATGATTTCTTTGCGTCCCGCAGGCATCTGATCAATAATGGACACATCCATATCTCCAAAGGCTGTAATAGCCAAGGTCCGAGGGATGGGGGTCGCCGTCATCATCAGGACGTCTGGATTTTGTCCTTTTTCTCGAAGAATACGACGTTGGGAAACCCCAAAACGGTGCTGCTCATCAATAATGACCAAGCCTAGATCTTGGTAGTGAACTCCCTCTTGAATCAAGGCATGTGTCCCCACAATCAGTTGAGCTGTTCCTGAGGCGATCTCTTCTAAGACTTCTCGTTTCTCAGCCACCTTTAATCCTCCTGTTAGAAGGGCAATTGGCAAATCTGGAAAAAGATTTTGCAAGCTTTCCTTGTGCTGCTCTGCCAAAATCTCCGTTGGAACCATCAAGGCTGCTTGCTTACCAGCACTTAAGGCTGCATACATAGCAAGACCGGCCACGACTGTCTTCCCGCTTCCTACATCCCCTTGAAGCAAGCGGTTCATATGATAAGGAGAAGCCATATCTGTCAAGATTTCATTCAAGCTGTTTTCTTGAGCTTGCGTTAGCTCAAAAGGAAGCTTTTTTTTTCGTTCTGCTAATTTTTCTGGATCCCAGGCCAAGGAAATCCCTTGGCTGGCATCGTGGTTTTCTTCTTTTAGCACTTGGAGTTGCAGCTGGAAAAAGAGGAGCTCTTCAAATTTTACCCGACGAAGAGCTTGCTTGTACTCTGCCAGATCCTTAGGAAAATGCATAGCTTGCACTGCTTGGGAACGAGACATGAGTTGATAACGATCTCGTAAGATTTGGGGTACATTCTCTTCTAAAAGCTGGTCCAAGCCCTGGTCGAATGCTATTTTGATCAATTTCACCAGGCTGTTTTGGCTGACTCCTTGCGTCACTCGATAGACCGGCTGCAAATCATCCTCCACTTGAGCCAGGAGCTTCATTCCTGTCAAACTCCCCTTGGCCTTGTCCCATTTCCCAAAAATCGCTACTGTCTGCTGGACCTCGATTTTGTCTGCTAGATAGGGTTGGTTGAAAAAATTAACTGCAATGACCTGGTCTCCCTGTTTGATCGAAAAACGCAAGCGATTTCGTTTGTAGCCATAATATTGGACATTGGCTGGTGTTGCTACCACCCCAGAGATGACTGCCTTTTCTCCATCTTCCAACTCTAAAACATTGCGCGTTTTGAAGTCTTCATAACGAAAGGGGAAATACAAGAGCAGATCTTCTAAGGTTTCAATCCCTAACTTTTTAAATTTTTCTGCTGATTTTGGACCGACTCCAGGCAGTACGGATAAGGGTTGGTGTAGATTCATTTCTCCTCCTTTCTTTTATAAAAAAGCAGGTCCATCCGGGAAAACCCCACCTGCTTCTCCTTATTCTTCACCTGTATAGTCACGAGGAATCCGATCACTCAAGAGACAGACCACTTCATAATTAATGGTACCACGGTAATCTGCAACCTCTGTTGCCGTGATTTCTTTCTCGCCCTCGCGTCCAATCAGGGTAACCTTGGTCCCCAGAGGCAATTCTTCGGGAAGGCGAACCGTTACCTGGTCCATCGAAACTCGACCAACAATGGGACAAAACTCACCCTTGATCAGTACATGGAAATTTTGCATCTCTCGGATCCAGCCATCCGCATAGCCGATAGGAATCGTCCCGATCCATTGGGATACTTCCGTCGTATAGGTTGCCCCATAGCCAATATCTTGACCAGCTTCTAACTGTTTCACATGAACTAATTCGCTCACCAAACTCAAAGCTGGCTTGATTTCATAAGGCAAGGCTAGCACAGAACCACTCGGATTCAAACCATACATGACATCTCCCAAGCGCACAGCTGTGAAAATCGTATCCGCATGCCACAAAGAGGTAGCAGAATTACTAGCATGGACAATAGGAGGAAGGGTTTCAAGAGCAGCCAATACTTCTTTGAAAAAGTGGTATTGCGCTTGGAATTTTCGATCATCTGCTTCATCTGCTGTCGCAAAATGAGTAAAGATTCCTTCAATTTCAGCTCCAGCTGCCAAGAGGAGGCGTTCAGCCACTTTGATGTCTTCGATCCTTCGGAATCCGATCCGCCCCATTCCTGAATCCACCTTGATATGGACCTTCAATCCTGAAAGATCTGCTTCTTCTCCAAGCAATTGGTCCAACCAAGCAAGACTGGCCACCGTTAAGCGGATGTCATGCTCTTTGGCTAGATTCACTGTTTCACTTGGCACAACTCCCAAAATCAAAATAGGGTGTTGCAAGCCTTCTTCACGAATTTCAAGGGCTTCATCCATATTGGAAACACAAAAACCATCTACCTGAGGTGCCAATTTTTTGGTCACCGCAACGACCCCATGACCATAGGCGTTGGCCTTGACGACTGCATATTTCAAAGCTTGACTCGGAATATGCTCACTGACTTGTTGCACATTAAAGGCAATGGCATCCAAATCGACTCTTGCAACAGTTGGTCTATGTTTACTTGCTTTCATTTTTTTCCTCCAAAATGACACTGGTCGACACTAGGTCTCCCTTGTGACTGATCGAAATCCATACCTTACCAGAAAAAGGAGACTTGGAAAAATAGGGTGCTCCGTGGGCATCATTTAAAATTTCCAAATCTTGAAAACCAACCGGTCCAATCCCTGTTCCCATTGCCTTCGAAAAGGCTTCTTTGGCGGACCATCGGCCCGTCAAATATTCCATTTTCCGTTTTCCAGACAATTCCTCAAAGCGCTCTCGCTCAGCCTCGGTTAAGACTTTTTCAGCGAATCGAGTATTCTTCTGATAGGCTTTTTCAATCGCAGCGATCGATTCGATATCGATGCCATGTCCTTTGATCATCTTGTTTTATCCTTATTTATCGTTTCAGTATCGTTTTACTAACAAAAGAGAAGGGGCTAAAGAATCACTCCTTCCGCCCCTGCCTTTTACTTATTCATCGTTGCAATTTCTTTGACCAAGGCCTGTGTTTTTTCCCAACCCAGGCAAGGGTCTGTGATGGATTGACCATAAACCACTGGTTCATTTTGACGGCCATCTTCTAGATAGGATTCAATCATGAAACCACGAACTAAAGTTGCCAAATCCTTGTTCCAAGCACGGTTCATCATGGTTTCTCTCACGATGCGTACTTGCTCTTCGAATTGTTTGCCAGAATTGTCATGGTTGGTATCCACCAGAATGAAAGGATGTTGCAAGCCCATTTCGCTATAGCGTTTTGCTGCCGCTAGCAAATCTTCATAATGGTAATTAGGAATATTCTTACCACTTGCATCCAAGCCTCCACGAAGGATCGCATGGGCTAAAGGATTTCCTGATGTTTCCACTGCTTGGGCATTGAACAAAAAGTTTTGGGGATGTTGAGCCGCATAAATCGCATTGAACATAACAGAAAGATTTCCAGAAGTTGGATTCTTCATACCTGTCGGAGCAGAGATCCCACTAGATACAAAGCGGTGCTCCTGGTCTTCAACCGAACGCGCTCCAATGGCATGATAGGAAATCAAATCTTCAACATAAGGAAGACTCGCTGGATAAAGCAACTCATCCGCAGTTGTCAAACCAGTTTCTGTAATCACACGGTAGTGGAGATGTCGGACCGCTTTCAAACCATCCACAAAGCTTGGTGCCGCCTGTGTATCTGGTTGGTGCATCAAGCCTTTATAGCCATCCCCGTTGGTCCGAGGCTTAGCCGTATAGACCCGCATCACAATGAAAATCTGATCTTTGACTTGCTCTTGCAAGTCTGCCAAACGACGGGCATAGTCCATCACAGCTTCTTCATTATCAGAAGAGCAAGGTCCAATCACAAGAAGGATCCGTTGGTCTTCTCCTTTGATAATAGCTTCCAACTCTCGATCACGCGCTTCTTTTCGCTCCAAGGCTGGACCTTCCAAGCGGTAAAGCGAAGTGATCTCTTGCTCATCAATCTTATTACTCTTCGTAATGAATACCATACAGCCTCCTTTTGTTTCTATACCTTCATCTCTCTTCTCATTGAGAAAAAATCAAAATTTACGTCCGTGACAGTTTTTAAATTTCTTACCTGAACCACATGGACACAAATCGTTACGTTTTACTTGTGACAAATCAATGCCTGACGGAATATCTTGTTGCGCTGCAATATTCCGTGTCGCAGTTGTCGAAATACTGTGTTCCGTACGTGGACGTTCTTGTTCGTGAATTTGGGCTTTCATCATGAGACGAGTCACATCAAATTCAATCGATCCGATCATATCGTTAAACATACGGAAACTTTCTGATTGGTATTCCACTACTGGGTTATTTTGCGCATATCCACGGAGTCCAACGGCATTTCGCAATTGATCTAAGGCATCAATATGGTCTGTCCACTTGCTATCTACCACGCGAAGGATCAAGACTTTTTGGAATTCTTGCACAGACTCTTCGTCACGCAATTTCGCTACTTGGCTGGCATAGATTTCTTCTGCACGTGCATACAAGTAATCGATAACTTCCTTGTCAGATTTTCCTTCAATATCGCTTGCAGAAATGGTATCTTCAGGAACCAAATTGTATTTGGCAAAGTTCAGAATCGCTTCAACGCGTTCTTCCTTGCTTGAGTGGCTGGCCCCTTCAACAATCCGTTTGATGGTCCGTTTGATCATGGCCTTGATTTCAGGCGCCAAGTCACGGTTAGCTGTGATGACATCATAGCGTTCAGCGTAGATAATTTCCCGTTGTTCCCGCATCACGTCATCGTATTGAAGGACTTGTTTACGGGTATCGTAGTTGTTTCCTTCAACCCGTTTTTGAGCACCCTCTACCTGACGGGTGAACATGTTTGAACGAATCACCGATTCTTCTTCGCTCAACTTGAAACGATCAAGCACTGCTTTGATCCGTTCAGAACCGAAACGACGCATCAATTCATCTTCAAGAGACAAGTAGAATTGAGATTCACCTGGATCCCCTTGACGTCCTGAACGTCCACGAAGCTGGTTATCGATCCGACGGCTTTCGTGACGTTCTGTCCCGATGACACAAAGACCACCGAGTTCGCGAACCCCTTCACCAAGCTTGATATCGGTACCACGCCCGGCCATGTTGGTCGCAATGGTAACAGCACCACGTTGACCAGCGTTCATGATGATTTGCGCTTCTTTGTAGTGGTTTTTCGCATTCAAAACTTCGTGAGGGACACCTGCTTGAACCAACAATTGAGAAAGGTAATCACTGGTTTCAACGGCAACGGTACCTACTAGGACTGGTTGACCTTTTTCATGACGAGACTTGACATCTTCCACAACAGCCTTGAATTTTGATTTCAAGCTTGGGTAGAGAAGGTCTGGATGGTCAATACGGGCAATCGGACGGTTAGTTGGAATTGGAATCACGCGAATGTTATAAATTTCACGGAATTCTTCTTCTTCGGTTTTCCCTGTCCCTGTCATCCCTGACAACTTCTTGTACATACGGAAGAGATTTTGGTAAGTAATCGATGCAGATGTTTTGGTTTCTTCTTGAACTGGAACACCTTCTTTAGCTTCGATGGCTTGGTGAAGCCCATCAGAATAACGGCGACCTTCCATGGTCCGACCAGTAAATTGGTCGACGATCAAGATTTCTTGATCCTCACTAACCACATAGTCGATATCCAAAATCATGATGTAGTTGGCACGAAGCGCATTGTCGATAAAGTGAGTTAAAGCTACGTTTTCAATATCGTACAAGTTTTCAAGATTAAAGTAGCTTTCTGCCTTATCGATCCCTGAATCAGACAAACCGATGGTTTTAGATGGGACATCGATAATGTAATCGTCCTCTGTCAAGGTCTTCACATAAGCATCCGCCATGTGGTAGAGCTGGCTCGTATCAGAAGCTGTCTGACCAGAAACGATCAACGGTGTACGAGCTTCGTCAATCAAGATCGAGTCTACCTCATCAACCAAGGCATAGTTCAATGGACGTTGAACCATGTTTTCTGCACGCACAACCATGTTGTCACGCAAGTAGTCAAACCCGATCTCTGAGTTGGTTGAG
>NZ_JAQFJJ010000017.1:0-39046 GCF_030440005.1 Streptococcus sp. SP1 | reverse complement strand
AGAATTCGATTTCGTCGTCCCACCTCCGCACAGTTGAGTAGGGCTGTAAAAGCTGATGAAATCAGCGTAGTAGAGCCCACTCAACCACTGCGTCTTGCTCGACAATCCAAAAATAATTGAGAGGCTAAAGACATATCTTTAGTCTTTTTGTTTATCTAAAAGGAGGTTTAGCTGGTCGTTGCATCGGGTAAAAAGAATTGGTATACTAGTAGAAAGAAAAAAGGAGGATGCTGTGACCTTTCGAAAATTACGTCTATTAATGTCCAAATATGGATTTAGTATTTTGTTTATGGGCTTTGAACTTTGGGCATCCTTTGCAGCCTTCTTTTGGCTCAATAGGTGGTTCCCTCATTGGCTATCTGTTGCAGTCATTGGGCTCTTATACGTGACGACGATCTTGGCTATTGTCAATCGCAATACCCCTCCTGAAAATAAGGTGACCTGGCTCTTGATTGCTGTCATTCCTGTCTTTGGATCGCTCTTATATCTCATGTTTGGAGAGCGACGTTTGTCCAAGAAGGAAATGATCCAGTTGGAAAATATGGAGTCCATGAAGTTTCGAGAGGACAATAGTCATCAGTTGCGTAAGGAGCTCAAGCAAGAAAGCAAGGCGGTTTATGGCTTGGTCAAGTCGATTTTATCCATGGACCACAATGCGGATCTCTACAATGGGACGGCATCGACCTTTTACCCTCTAGGGGAGGAGATGTATGCGCAACTACTAGAAGATCTGCGAGCAGCGAAAAAATTTATCTTCATCGAGTTTTACATCATTGACGAGGGCTTGATGTGGAACAGCATCCTAGAGATTTTAGAACAGAAAGTAAAAGAGGGGGTTGAAGTCAAACTCCTTTATGATGATATCGGCTGTATGGCGACCTTGGCAGGGAACTATACCAAACGGTTGCGAAAGATGGGAATTGATGCCCATAAATTTAACAAGGTGATCCCCCGCTTAACAGTGGCTTATAACAATCGTGACCACCGCAAGATTTTGGTTATTGATGGGCAGATTGGCTATACAGGTGGTGTCAATTTGGCAGACGAGTACATTAATCACATTGAGCGTTTTGGTCACTGGAAGGACAGTGCCATCCGTTTGGATGGACGAGCTGTTAAGGCCTTAACGCGACTCTTCCTCATGAACTGGTACATCAACCGTGGGGAAATCGAGGATTTTGACCGCTACCATATTGAAAACAAGGCGGTTGAGGGAGAAGGGCTTTACATTCCTTATGGGAGTGGACCAAAGCCGATTTACAAGTCGCAGGTCGGAAAGACGGTTTATCAAAATATGATCAATCAAGCAACGGATTATGTCTACATCACAACTCCTTACTTGATCATTGACTATGATTTGACAGAGGATATCCGCAATGCAGCCCTTCGAGGGGTAGATGTTCGGATCGTGACCCCGCATATTCCAGATAAAAAATTGATCCAAATCGTAACTCGTGGGGCTTACTTGGATCTGATGGATGCAGGAGTAAAGATTTATGAGTATACACCTGGTTTTGTCCATAGCAAGCAAGTCCTGGCAGATGACGAAATGGCGGTTGTAGGGTCGATTAACTTTGACTACCGCAGTTTGGTCCATCACTATGAAAATGCCATCTGGATGTATCGGACGCCTGCCTTGAAAAAGATTCGGGAGGACTTTGACCATATCTTTGAAGTGTCTCAAGAAATTACAGAGGATACCTTCCGCTTTACATGGCACCAAAGCTTAATCAAGGAAATTATGCAATTGTTCGCACCGATGTTGTAAATGTATAAAAACGAAAATCAGAGTCAGGAATCGAGATGCCTGACTCTTTTTACATATGACTATGTGATAAGAGGCTGACAGGGTCGGCAGAATTTGGTATACTAGAGAAGATAATGGGCTTTTTTCTAAAAGGAAAGAGCAAAGATCTAGAAAAAGGAAAAAGAATGAGCGAAAAAGAGCAAGAAATGACTTCGAAAAAATTAGGGATTCACGTGGGAGATAGTTTTCAGGATACACGTGAGATTCGCGAAGTGCTAGATAAATCAGTCTTTCGTGAAGAAGAGCCGACTCATAGCCAGCAGGCAGAAGTTTTGGAGGAGCCGGTTGCAATGGAGGTATCAGAGCCTATTCGTGATGCAAAGCCAGAAGCAGTAGCAGAACCTACACAAGAATCGGAACAGGAACCGGAGCAACCGCTTAGTCGGTTGAGTCGTCGTTCGCGTAAGGCGGGAGTTGAAGCGACAAAAGCGGAAGCATCTAAGGTAGAAGAGAATACGGAAGAGCTAGAGGCAGATGTGGCATTTGAGCCTATCCGTCGTCAATCCAAGCGTCCAGTGCCCCTAGCGATTCCTTTTGTGTTGAGTCTCTTGATTAGTTTATTGCATGTCGGGGTGCCGTTTTTAACCCGTTTTGCAACCAATCAACAATCTCAAAACTTGTATGCTGGCTGGGCTATGACCAAAGGCCAAGTACCGTTTGGTGATTTTTACGGAACCAATGGTCTGCTCTATTATGCGATTAACTGGTTGGGAAGCTTGGCTGGTGGCCATTGGCTCTTGATGATTCTCCAAGCGATTGCCCTCTTCTTTTCGGGTACCTATCTCTATCGGGTTGTGCGTTTACTGGTGTCTGATAAAGACACAGCGAATAATGTCCAGTTACTCTTTTATTTCTTGGTGCTAGGCCTTGGTTTTGGCGGGACTTATGTAACTTTCTTTAGTTTTCCAATCCTATTTGCTAGCATGAATTTTATTTTGGCTTATCTGATTGGGCATCGTAAGGACGAAGGTTTTATCCTTTACGGTGCGATTGCAGCTGTGGCTTTCCTGATTGATCCAATGACCAGTGCCTTGTTCTACTTCTTGGCCTTCCTTGGATTAACAGCCTTTAATATCAAGCAGAAAAGATGGGCGCGTGGCTTTTATCAATTGCTGGCTACTCTTCTTGGTTTTTCACTCGTTTTTTATCCAATTGGGTATGTGACCGTTTGGAATCAAACTTTTGGCTATGCCATTAACCAAGTAACCTATGTCTTTAATGCCTTGAATTTTAGCAATGGACAGACCTTCAGTAATGCCATTTATTACGGACTGTTGGCGCTTGCCTTTGGCTTGGTCTCTGCCTTTTTGATGTCCTTTACTAAGCAAAATAGCAGTGCTCGCCGGATCTTCCGCTTTATGGGATGGGCAGGTAGTCTGGTAGTCCTCATCGTGTCTATTGGTCTTCCTGAACAGGGCGCTTACCAATTGTTGCCAATGTTGCCATTTGTTCTTCCCTTGTTTGCAGTCTGGTTCTCACGTGATGGGGAAGCGAGCGAGGGTACTGAACGTCGTGGTCGGAAGAAGAAAAACAAGGAAGTTTGGGCCGCTTACTTTACGAGCCAAGTTTTCTTACCGCTAGTAGCCCTTGTCTATCTGTTGGCGAATCCAGTGGTTCAAGATGTCGTGCTTCAGTCTGGCCAATCCAGTGAACGGAGTGCTATTGCCAGCTACATTAAAAATCACACCAAGGCGAAAGATACCATTTATGCTTGGGATACGACAGCTACTCTCTATCAAGAAAGCGATCGTTTGGCCGCATCTGCTTTATTAACCCCGACGTCTTATCTGGGGATTAATGAAAATCGGACCAACGTGATTCAACAAATCGATCGGTCTGAACCCAAGTATATTGTAGTCAACAATCAGGTAGAGTTGACCTCTGATATGAAGAACTTGCTGAAAGAAAATTACCGTCTAGTTGAGAAGAAATACCGTCATTTCAAACTCTATCAACGGTCTTAATGAAATCAATATCTTGTGTTTTGGAAAGTTTTTTAGAATTTTCACCACAAGATATTGATTTTTATTTTTGGAGTGGTATAATACAACTTGTATGTAAATGAATGAAGAAAGGCATGTTTGGTATGATCACCTTGAGAGAAGAAAAACTGAGAATGGCCCCGGATATTTTTGTTGAAAAACGAGATGGCCGTCGTGTTCAATTCGATGTTGAAAAAATTTATAAAGCCTTGTTGAAGGCGACAGAAGAAGTGGCTTCTCTCACTCCCGTGCTGGAAGCCAAACTAGAAGCCATTGTCGATCGTGTGATCGCAGAGATCTTGGAGCGATTCCCAAATGGCGTGAAGATCTATGAGATCCAAAATGTCGTTGAACATGAATTGCTTCAAGCCAACGAATATGCGATTGCTGAGAGCTACATTACTTATCGGACGCAGCGGGATTTTGAGCGCTCAAAAGCGACGGACATCAACTTTACCATCGGCAAACTCCTCAACAAGGACCAAGCTGTTGTCAATGAAAATGCCAATAAGGATAGCGATGTCTTTAATACGCAACGGGATTTGACTGCGGGGATCGTCGGTAAGTCTATTGGCCTCAAAATGTTACCCAAACACGTAGCCAATGCTCACCAAAAAGGGGACATCCACTACCATGATTTGGACTATAGCCCTTATACACCGATGACCAACTGCTGTTTGATCGATTTTGAAGGCATGCTCAGAAATGGCTTTAAGATTGGGAATGCAGAAGTAGAAAGTCCTAAGTCCATCCAAACTGCAACGGCTCAAATCTCACAGATTATTGCCAATGTAGCTTCTAGTCAGTACGGGGGGTGCTCAGCTGACCGGATCGATGAAGTCTTGGCCCCTTATGCAGAAAAGAACTACCAAAAACACTTGGCAGATGCCAAAGAGTGGGTGCTTCCTGAAAAGCAAGAGGACTATGCTTGGAGCAAGACTCAAAAAGATATCTATGATGCCATGCAATCGCTGGAATATGAGATCAATACGCTCTTTACCTCGAACGGACAAACTCCCTTTACTTCGCTTGGCTTTGGTCTTGGAACCAATCGCTTCGAACGGGAAATCCAAAAGGCGATTTTGGAAATTAGAATCAAGGGACTTGGATCGGAACATCGGACAGCCATCTTTCCAAAGCTGATCTTTACCCTCAAGCGGGGGCTCAACCTAGAACCTGGAACTCCTAACTATGATATCAAGCAATTGGCCTTGGAATGTGCCACTAAGCGCATGTATCCAGATGTTTTGTCTTATGACAAGATTGTCGAGTTGACAGGCTCTTTCAAGGTTCCGATGGGATGTCGCTCTTTCCTTCAAGGTTGGAAGGATGAGAATGGTGTGGAAGTCAATTCTGGCCGAATGAATCTTGGAGTCGTGACAGTCAATCTACCCCGAATTGCTTTGGAGTCGGACGGCGACAAGGAAAAATTCTGGCAAATTTTTAATGAACGGATGAACATCGCTGAAGATGCCTTGGTTTACCGCGTGGAACGTACCAAAGAAGCGACACCAGCCAATGCACCAATTCTCTACCAATATGGGGCTTTTGGGAAACGCTTGGGTAAATATGACCAGGTAGATCAGCTCTTCCGTCATCGCAGAGCAACCGTTTCTCTTGGCTATATCGGACTCTATGAAGTCGCAACCGTCTTTTATGGTCCAAATTGGGAACACAATCCAGAAGCCAAACAATTCACGATCGATATCATCAAGGATATGAAAGCGCGCGTGGAAGAATGGTCTGACCAGTATGATTACCACTTCTCTATCTATTCGACACCGTCAGAAAGCTTGACGGACCGCTTCTGTCGTCTGGATACGGAGAAATTTGGTAAGGTTCCGGATATCACAGACAAGGAATACTACACCAATAGTTTCCACTACGATGTTCGTAAGAACCCAACGCCATTTGAGAAGTTGGATTTTGAAAAAGTTTATCCTGAAGCTGGAGCTTCTGGTGGCTTTATCCACTATTGTGAATACCCTGTGCTCCAACAAAATCCAAAAGCCCTTGAAGCGGTTTGGGATTATGCCTATGACCGGGTCGGTTATCTCGGAACCAATACGCCGATTGACCGTTGTTACAAGTGTGATTTTGAAGGAGATTTCACGCCGACTGAGCGTGGATTTGCTTGTCCAAACTGTGGCAATAGCGATCCGAAAACGGTTGATGTGGTCAAACGGACCTGTGGTTATCTCGGAAACCCTCAAGCTCGTCCGATGGTCAATGGCCGTCATAAGGAAATCGCGGCGCGGGTCAAACACATGAATGGATCCACGATCAAATCAGCTGGTCACCAAGTGACAGATTAGAAAAGGACATTATGGGAAAATACCAATTAGATGATAAGGGTAAGGCTCAGGTTCAACGATTCCACGAGAAGCATTCAAAGGGTGGAATCAATAAAAAAGACCTAGTAGCCAGCCTGAGAGAGCAATTTTTAAATAAAAATAAGAAAAAGTGAGAGTCCGCTCTCGCTTTTCTCTTATGGGGAGGTAAGGATGGAATTACGCAGACCGACATTGGCAGATAAAGAAACAATTTTAGAGATGATGGCAGAGTTTGAACAGACTCAATCAGCCCACGATGGCGGCTTTTGGGATGCTGAAAACTTTGATTATGAGGAGTGGCTAGAAACTAACCTTAATAAAGAAATGGGAATAGGATTGCCTGAAAATCGCGTCCCATCAATTCAGTTCGTATTGTTTGATGAATCAGGTCATGCTTTAGGTTTTTTGAATCTACGGCTGAGACTAAATGAGGGATTGCTGAATTATGCTGGCCATATTGGCTACTCCATCCGTCCCTCTGAAAGGGGCAAAGGCTATGCAAAAGAAGCTCTTCGTCAAGGTCTGCAAGTGGCTAAAGAAAAGAACATCCATCGTGCTCTGGTGACTTGTAGCACGGAAAATCCTGCCAGCCGAGCTGTTATCTTAGCTAATGGCGGTCAATTTGAAGATGTTCGAAATGGAACGGAGCGTTATTGGATAGAAGTGGAGTAGAAGGATGACATGGAATACACCAAAACCAGGCGAATGGAAGAGTGAGGAGCTGAGTCAAGGGCGCATCATCGACTACAAGGCTTTTAACTTTGTCGATGGTGAAGGGGTGCGCAACTCCCTTTATGTGGCGGGTTGTATGTTTCACTGTGAGGGCTGTTACAATGTAGCGACCTGGTCTTTCAATGCAGGCATTCCTTATACCAAAGAGTTAGAAGAGCAGATCATGGCAGATCTGGCCCAACCTTATGTTCAAGGTTTGACCCTACTCGGTGGAGAGCCATTCCTGAATACTGGAATTCTTTTGCCTCTCGTTAAACGCATTCGGAAAGAATTGCCGGAAAAAGATATCTGGTCATGGACAGGCTACACCTGGGAAGAAATGATGCTAGAGACACCAGACAAACTAGAGCTTCTCTCACTGATTGATATTCTGGTCGATGGCCGCTATGATAAGAGTAAACGCAACCTCATGTTGCAGTTCCGAGGGTCTTCTAACCAGCGGATTATTGATGTTCAAAAATCATTAAAAGAAGGAAAGGTTGTCATCTGGGACAAGCTCAATGATGGCAAAGAAAGTTTTGAGCAGGTCAAACGGGATGATTTGCTATAGAGCATTTGTAAAGAAGTAGGGCAGAACGAATTTTATTTAAAAATCGTTCTGCTTTCGTATTTCTAGTCTTAGTTTAAAAAGACTTCCAAATTTTTTCAATAGTCTCAGATTCGTAAGGGGCAAACGCCCCTGGAGAGTGTTGGAGGTAGAAGATGCGAGATGAGCTCCAGGATAGAAATACGAAAAAATGAAAGAAATTTATTTCGTAAGTCCACTCCCTCAAGTTGGGACTTTGTACAATTTATCAGCGCGCTATTATATAGTGATGGCGATCATTCATTGGAGGTTGGGCATTTTGGTCCAGCCTTTTTTAGTTTCTATGCATAAATATGCAAGGCATCCGATCGTTTACAGAGGCTTGTTGCATTTTAATTGTACTTATTGGACAAAAAAGTGATAAATAATGCGTCATTTAGTAGAAATATGTTATAATAAATATGAGAAAGTACTAATTGGAGGTTTTCATGTCGCAAAGGAGACGAAGCCGTCGCTCGATTCAAAAATGGGGGCAAATGCGAATCATTAATTCCGTCTTGCTTATTTTTTTGTTTTTCACAGCTATTTGGGCGATCTATACCATGTTAGCCAATAATATCTTGGCTTTTCGCTATGTCAATGTTCTCGTGATTGCACTACTAGCTGTCTTCTTGCTCTTATCTACTTGGTTTGTTGTTAGAAACCAGGCCAAAAAGACGACTCTAGTTCTGCTTCTGGGCGGTTTGCTGATTAGCTCAGGAGTTCTGTTCGCCAGTCAACAACTCTTGAATCTGACTAGCAATGTCAATGGGCACTCCAACTATACAGAGTTTGAGATGGCAGTTTATGTCAAGAAAGACAGTGACATTAAAGATATCAAAGAAATCAAGGAAGTGGTGACGCCAAAGGGCAACAATAATGAAGCCAACCTTACGGCTCTTTTGGACAATATCAAAAAGACCAAGGGACAGGAAATCTCCGTAGTAGACGCACCGACTTATCTGGATGCCTATAAGAGCTTGCAAGACGGTAGTACCACTGCTATAGTGTTGAATAGTACCTTTGAGGATACGATTGCTACAGAAGATGCCGATTATGCGAAGAAATTAAAGAAAATCTACTCCTACAAAATCCGGAAAGAAGTGGCAGCGACGAGCAAGGTGTCTGCCAATGCGGATGTCTTTAACATTTATGTTAGCGGGATCGATACCTATGGTCCGGTAACATCGGTTTCTCGATCAGATGTCAATATCATCATGACGGTCAATCGTAAGACCAAGCAAGTCCTATTGACAACGACACCACGGGATGCCTATGTACCGATTGCGGATGGAGGTAACAACCAAAATGATAAGTTGACCCATGCGGGGATCTACGGAGTGGATGCTTCTATTCATACCCTTGAGAATCTCTATGATATCAAGCTTAACTACTACGTTCGTCTCAATTTCACTTCCTTCCTCAAGTTAATTGACCTTCTAGGGGGGATCGATGTGGAAAATGACCAAGAATTCACGAGCCTTCATGGCAAGTTCCATTTCCCAGTTGGAAAGGTCCATTTGAATTCAGAGCAAGCACTCGGTTTTGTTCGAGAACGCTACTCTCTTCAAGGTGGCGACAATGACCGTGGGAAAAACCAAGAAAAAGTTATTGCGGCCATTATCAAAAAGTTGACCTCTACAAAGGTCTTGAGTAACTACAATGAGATTATCGGAAACCTCCAAGATTCCGTTCAAACCAACATGCAGTTACCAACTATGATGAACCTGATCAATACCCAATTGGAAACGGGTGGCTCTTATGAAGTGACTTCCCAAGCAATCACCGGACAAGGGCGTACCGATTTGCCATCTTATGCTATGCCTGGATCCAACCTCTATGTCATGGAGTTGGATCAAGGAAGCTTGACAAAGGCTAAGGAAACCATTCAAAAGGTAATGGAAGGAAATGAAAAATGATTGATATCCATTCGCACATCGTCTTTGATGTGGATGATGGACCAAAGACTAGAGAAGATACTCGTGCCCTGTTGGAAGAAAGCTATCGCCAAGGGGTACGGACTATTATCTCTACTTCTCATCGTCGCAAGGGAATGTTTGAAACCCCTGAAGAAAAAATTGCAGAAAATTTTCAAGAAGTGAAGAAAATTGCGACGCAAGTCGCACCAGATTTGAAGATCTATTACGGGGCAGAAATCTACTTTACCAATGATGTCTTGAAAAAATTGGAAGAGAAGACTATTCCCAGTCTGGCAGAGACGCGTTTTTCTCTGATCGAATTCAGCATGGGAACGCCTTATAAGGAGATTCATACTGCTTTGGATCGCTTGCTTCATCTAGGCATCACACCAGTAGTGGCCCACATCGAGCGCTACAAGTGCTTGGAGAAAAATGAGGAGCGCGTGCAAGAGATGATTGATATGGGGTGTTACATGCAGATCAATAGCTCGAGTGTTCTCAAGCCTCGCTTCTTTGGGGATGAGCAAAAACAACTCAAAAAACGAGCTCGGTATTTCTTAGAAAAAGACTTGGTACACTTTGTGGCCAGTGACATGCACAATGTGGATAAACGACCGCCCTATATGGCAGAAGCTTATCACTTGATCAAGGAAGAATACGGAGAACAACGCGCACAAGCTCTCTTTGTCGGCAATCAAGAACTCTTGTTAGCAGATGAATTAATCTAACCATAAAACACGTGGAGAAAAATCCACATGAAGGAGTAAATTAGAACATGAATAATCAAGAAAATCAAGGAGTGGAAATCGATGTTTTCGCTACGCTGAAGGTTCTGTGGAAACGCAAATTTTCAATCATTTTGGTCGCGCTTGTCTTTGCCATTGCAGCATTTGGCTATAGTGCCTTTTTAGCCAAGAAAGAATACCAAAGTACTAGCCGTATCTATGTGGTCAGCCGTCAAAATCAGGACAACAATGCCTTGACAAACTCTGATTTGCAGGCTGGTTCTTACTTGGTTAAGGACTACCGTGAAATCATTCTTTCTCAAAATGTCTTGAGCCAAGCCATCGAAGAATTGAAACTCGATATGACACCTGCTGAGTTGTCGAAAAAGATCAGTGTATCCGTTCCGACAGATACTCGTATCCTTTCGATCACGGCTAAGGACGGAGATCCAAAAGAAGCGGCTCGTATTGCCAATGGTCTTCGGAATGTAGCAGCTGAAAAGATCATCTCTGTGACTAAGGTGTCCGATGTAACGACTTTGGATGAGGCGGAAGTGCCTCAATCACCGTCTTCACCAAATATCCGACGTAATGTCCTTCTCGGATTTGTTGCTGGAGCTGGCCTGATAGTGGTCCTCTTGGTAGTGGTAGAAGTCTTAGATGATCGTGTCAAGAGACCAGAAGATGTAGAGGAACTCATGGGCTTGCCCCTACTTGGTGTTGTGCCAGATATTAAGAAATTGTAGACCGAGGATAGCATGAATACATTAGAAATTTCAAAAAATAAATTGCAAGAAATTCGGAAGGCAGAAGAGTACTTCAATGCTCTTGCGACCAATATTCAATTAAGCGGGGTGGACCTAAAAATTATTGCCGTCTCTTCTGTTCAGGAAAATGAAGGAAAATCAACGACATCGACCAATTTAGCAGTAGCTTTTGCACGTGCGGGTTACAAAACTCTCTTGGTCGACTGTGATATCCGGAACTCTGTGATGACAGGGGTTTTCCGTAGTCGTGAGAAGATCCAAGGCCTGACCGATTTCTTATCTGGTCGTAGCCAATTGGACCAAGTCCTATATACGACAGAATTCCCAAATTTAGATATTATTGAGTCGGGTCAGATAGCGCCTAACCCAACAGGTCTTTTGCAAAGTAAGAATTTTTCGACGATGATGGAAGCTTTGCGCAGACACTATGACTACATTATTGTGGATACCCCTCCAATTGGAGTTGTAATTGATGCAGCAATTATCGCCCAACGTTGTGATGGAACTGTCTTGATCACGGAATCTGGTGTCAATGGACGCAAGGCTGTCCAAAAAGCTAAAGAACAATTAGAACAAACGGGAACTCCTTTCTTAGGAGTCATTCTCAATAAATTTAACATCAAAGCTGCTGAGTATGGTTCATACGGTGGATATGGATCTTACGGAGAGTACGGGAAAAAGTAAAGAATAGGATCGAGGGAAAATGGGAGAAGAAAGAATCGAACTGGAAAAATTAAATATTGTTCTCTTTCAAAGTTTAGCTGTCCTATTTTCGGCTTACATTGTGAGTCTTTTTAAGGATGCAGAATACACGTCGCAGACAATTGCCATTCTCTATCTCTTGCATTTTGTTGTATTTTACATCAGCAATTTGGCCAACCGTTTTTATGCAAGAGGTTATTTGGATGAGTTGCTACAAGTACTGAAATACAATGTATTTTTCGCTGTTGGGATCACCTTTACCTCTTTTATGCTCGATGGGGTCTTTTCCATCTCTCGTCGGGGGATGATTTACTTCTTTCTTTTCAATACGTTTTCCGTCTACATTATGGATCTCTTGCTCAAGAGATACCGGAAGTCTGTTTCACCACGACGGAAAAGTTCGCGAAAGATTTTCTTGATCACAGCGACCAGTCGGATGGAAAAGGTATTTGATATTCTGCATTCGCCTAGCCTCTATCATGGGGAACTGATCGGTGTCACTGTCATGGATGATACGGATTTTACCCATTCGGGTGTACGGGTGGTGCAGCCGGATCAAATGATGAACTTTGTGACCAAGGAAGTGGTGGATGAAGTGTTTATCAATCTGCCCAGTGAGGACTACAATATTAGTGACTTCGTCTCGGAGTTTGAGAGTATGGGGATCGATGTATCGGTTAATCTCAATGCCTTTAACTTCGCTTCCTTGGGCAATAAACGGGTTCGAGAAGTCGGGGGATTAAGTGTCGTCACTTTCTCAACCAATTTCTACAAGCCGAGTCACGTCTTTGCCAAACGTCTCTTGGACATTGTAGGAGCCCTCTTTGGACTCTTGATTTGTGGACTGGTAAGTATTGTCTTAGTCCCTCTGATCCGTAAAGATGGTGGCCCTGCCTTCTTTGTACAAAAACGGGTCGGAAAGAACGGACGGTATTTTAACTTCTATAAATTCCGCTCCATGCGTGTGGATGCCGAAGAGATTAAAAAAGATCTGATGGCGCAAAACACCATGACGGGTGGCATGTTCAAGATGGAAAACGATCCACGGGTAACACCAATCGGACGCTTTATCCGTAAGACCAGTCTGGATGAATTGCCACAATTTTACAATGTTCTGATCGGTGACATGAGTCTAGTCGGAACTCGTCCTCCAACGGTAGACGAATACCAAGACTATACGCCAGCCCAAAAACGCCGACTCAGTTTCAAGCCAGGGATTACAGGCCTTTGGCAAGTGAGCGGACGCAGTGAGATTACAGATTTTGACGAGGTGGTTAAACTCGACGTTGCATACATGGATGGTTGGACGATCTGGAGAGATATTCAGATCCTGCTCAAGACCGTGAAGGTTGTACTTAGAAAAGAAGGAGCGAAGTAGGCTGTGAGTAAAGTTAGACAGATTCAATTAGGAGAACTATCCTTATTAGAAAAGTATATTGAGATTTGCACAAAACACAATCTTCGATACTATGCTTTAGGGGGCACTTTATTGGGAGCTATTCGTCACAAGGGCTTTATTCCTTGGGATGATGATATGGATTTGGGCATGCCTAGAAAAGACTATGAAAAGTTTCTGGAAATTTGCCAAAATGAATTACCAAGCAATGTCATCTTGAGAATCCATGATGATAATTTAGGCAATACATCCATCATGGATACCTCGCTTCAAATTGAATTTGGTGGGGTTGTGTGTAGTCCTTTTATCGATGTGTTTCCTTTAGATGGTTACCCATCAGATGGTTTCCACTATTTCTTACATACCAATAAAATTAAGTATTACCGTGCCCTTTCCAAAATATCTGTCATCAATCGATTGCACAATCGTGACCGAGGTTTCTTTGAAAATTCAATTGTGAAGGTTTCTAAGATCCTTCACCTAGACAAATTACTAAATACTGAAAAAATCAATCAAAAGTTACAAAATACGATTAAAAAATACGACTTTGAGACAAGTGATCTCGTGGGAAATGTCTTAGGATCCTATCGCGAGAGAGAATTGGCCTACAAAGAGGTATTTGGGGAGCCACAACTCCTTGATTTTGAAACCATTAAAATCAGTGGACATGCTGATCCGGATGCTTATCTGACAAAGATTTATGGCGATTATATGAAGTTGCCAGAAGAATCAGAGCAAAAAGGTCACTTTGAATCCACTTGGGGAGAATAAGCTTGAAAAGTTTTACAATGATGGGGGTCAGAATTGACCCTTTAACAATGGCTGAAACTGTTGCTGCTACAGAACAGTTTGTACGAGACAAAAAACCGCTCCATTTGATGGGGGTCAACGCAGACAAGCTCAATCAATGTGCGACAGATGAGGCCATCAAGAAGATTGTCAATGAATCTGAAATCATCAATGCAGACGGTGCTTCTGTTGTGCTCGCTGCGCGCTATTTGGGCTATTCTGTGCCAGAGCGCGTGGCAGGCATTGATTTGATGCAGGAATTGCTCCATTTGGCCAATGAAAAAGGCTACTCTGTCTACTTCTTCGGAGCAAAAGAAGAAGTCTTGACAGATATGCTGGCCATCTTTAAAAAGGACTATCCGAATCTCCTAGTAGTAGGTCATCGCAATGGCTATTTCTCCTCTGAAGAGGAGGAGACTATCCAAGAAGATATTCGTGAGAAGAATCCAGATTTTGTCTTTGTCGGCATTACCTCTCCTAAAAAAGAGTACTTGATCCAGAAGTTTATGGACAATGGAGTCAATTCTGTCTTTATGGGAGTGGGAGGAAGCTTTGATGTCCTCTCAGGTCATATCAAGCGGGCACCTATGTGGATGCAAAAAGCCAATCTGGAATGGTTGTTCCGTGTGGCCAATGAACCCAAACGGCTCTTTAAGCGTTATTTTGTAGGAAATGCCACTTTTATTAAGAGAGTAATACATGAAAAACGGAAAGCAAAAAAATAGTATTCTTCACATTTCGCGGACCATGGATATCGGTGGGGCAGAACGCATTGTCTATCAGTTGGCGACAGATCTCAAGGATGAATTTGATCAGGTTCATGTCGCGTCTACTGGTGGACTTTGGGAGGAAAAACTGGCAGAGAATGGGATTCAACACCATCGAATTTTAGATGTCGATAGCAAACAGCCAGCTACTGTACTCAAGATTCTTGCTAGTCTCTCCAAGATCATCAAAGAAAATGAGATTACTCTTGTCCACACCCATCACCGGATGGCTGCTTTCTATGTTCGTTTGTTGCAGATGCGTCATCCGAACTTGATTCATGTCTATACAGCCCATAATGTTTTCAAGGATAAATTGCCACTTTATAAATTTGCCCTAGGAAAAGCTCGAACCGTTGCTGTCAGTCAAGCTGTCCAGGAAAATATCCTTAATGATGTAGGGTCAAAAAACTCTGTTGTGATTTATAATGGAGTGAAAATGCAACAAAGTGAGCATACTGTAAATGAAATTACTAAGTGTGACGGTATCAAAATAGGTTGTATAGCTCGCTTATCGGAGCAAAAAGGGTTAACCTATCTGATTGAAGGGATGTCACTAGTGAAAAATCCAAGTGTGTCCTTGTTTCTTGTCGGTGACGGAGAATTGAAAAATGATTTGATAAATCAAACAAAAGAGTTTGCTCTTGAAGAAAAAATTCATTTTTTAGGTTACCGTAGTGACGTGGTAGAGTGTATCAATAGCTTTGACTTTTGTGTTCTTCCATCGATCTTTGAAGGATTTGGATTGGTTGCAATCGAGGCCTTTATGAACGGCAAGACGATGATTGCAACAGATATTCCGGGTGTGAATGAAGTAGTGAACTCTGAGAATGGGATCCTCGTCCCAGCTGAGGACCCGCAAGCCTTGGCTCAAGCAATTAAAGAGTTGGCAGGGAATCCTGAGAAAAGAGCCTCTTTAGCTGCTCAAGCAAAGAGGGATTATGATACTAAGTTTAGCTATTCTATCTTTTTAGACAACTATCGTAACTTTTACCAATCGATGAGGAAGGGTTCAAAATGAAAAAAGTAATGTTGGTGTTTGGGACGCGTCCAGAAGCCATTAAAATGTGTCCTTTGGTGAATGAACTCAAGCAACACGATACGATTGAAACTGTAGTCTGTGTAACAGGGCAGCACAAGGAAATGTTAGAACAGGTCTTGGATGTCTTCCAAGTCACTCCAGATTATGATCTTGGTATCATGAAGGCCAACCAAACCTTGTTCACCATCACGACCTCTATTTTAGAGAAAATCCAACCGGTATTAGAAGAGGAAAAACCTGATATTGTCCTCGTGCATGGGGATACCACAACCACCTTTGCGACAGCTTTGGCGGCCTTTTATATGGGCATCAAAGTGGGGCATGTGGAAGCAGGCTTACGGACATACAACCTTCAAAGCCCCTATCCCGAGGAGTTTAATCGTCAGGTTACTTCCATTGTGGCAGACTATAACTTTGCACCGACCCAGGTTTCAAAAGACAACCTCTTAAAAGAGGGGCGCACCAATATCTTCGTTACAGGAAATACTGTTATTGATGCCTTAAAAACTACAGTCCAAGAAGACTACGACCACCCTATATTGGAGTGGGCAAAAGGGAGCAAGCTCATCATGTTGACGGCCCACCGTCGCGAAAATCTTGGAGAACCCATGGAGCACATGTTCCGTGCGGTCAACCGGATTTTAGAAGAGTTTGAAGATGTCAAGGTGGTCTATCCTATTCACAAAAATCCAAAGGTCAGAGAATTGGCTAGCAAGATTTTTGGAGAGAATGAGCGAATGAAAATCATTGAGCCCTTGGAAGTGATTGATTTTCATAATTTCATGAACCAAAGCTATATGATCTTGACAGACTCAGGTGGCGTCCAAGAAGAAGCGCCTTCTTTAGGAAAACCTGTCCTTGTCATGCGTGATACGACAGAGCGTCCAGAAGGTGTGGCTGCAGGAACTTTGAAATTGGTCGGAACAGAAGAAGAAAACATCTATCGCAACTTCAAGCTCCTTCTGGAAGACCAAGATGAATACGAGAAGATGAGCCAGGCAAGTAATCCTTATGGAGATGGAACGGCTTGTCAACAGATTGTAGAAATTATTATGAAGGGATTAGCATAATGGAAAAGGTTTCGATTGTCATACCGGTTTATAATGTCGAGGAGTATTTACAGTATAGTGTCGGTAGTCTTAGACAACAGACCTATTCAAATATTGAAATCATCCTAGTCGATGATGGATCGACTGATCGATCAGGAGAAATTTGCGACCAGTATGCTCAGGAAGATGACCGTATTCGAGTGTTCCACGTTGAAAATGGGGGACAATCTCGAGCAAGAAATATCGGGGTCCAACAGGCCTCTTCTGATTGGATCATGTTTCTAGATGCGGATGACTACTATAATACAAAAGCTGTTGAATATTTAGTGGCTTTAAAGGATCAGTATGCTGTCGATTTGGTTGTGACCTCTATCGTAGAAGTGCGAGATCACCAGACTGATTTGATCGCCGGTGACCTTCCTCTGGAAGATAGTAAAAAACTAGATCGTCATGCAGCCCTTCTTCATATGTTTTATGGGAATAGTGTAGGGACTCATCCTGGAGGGAAACTCTACAAGAAAGAGATCTTACTCCAGTACCCCTATCCAGAAGGAATGATTTATGAAGATTTGGCCATTGCCTATGAGCATATTGCTGCTTGCAAGGAAATCGCCGTAGGAAGTCAGCATCTTTATAAGTACTATCGAAGAGCGGGTAGTACAGTCAATTCGAAGTATAGTGATCGCCTTTTGAATTTTTACAAGGCCATGGAATGGAACAGAGCCTATGTCGAGAGAGACTATCCTGATGATCCGGAAATGAAAAAAGCGGTCAATACCCGCTATGTCTTTAATGGCTTGCATGTGGTCCATGCTATGCTGGGTTCTCATATGTATGATCAGGTTAACAAAATTCGCAAAGAGTATCGTCGCTATTGGAAAGATATTCTAATCAATTCACATATTACAAGAAAAAATAAACTCAAATACCTTCTTTTGCTCCTTTCTCCTCATTTGTATCAAAAGGTGAGAGCAAAACTAGGCTAGATTGCTAAATAGCCATGTTCTAGAGAAGGAAAAAGAGACAATATCAGGAGGTTTAGGATGATTTATGCAGGGATTTTAGCAGGTGGGACAGGCTCACGGATGGGGATTACGGATATGCCCAAACAATTTTTGGATTTGGGTGGACGTCCTATTTTAATCCACACGGTTGAGAAGTTCTTATTGGTCCATGAGATTCAAAAGATTGTATTGGGGATTCATCCGGACTGGGTGACCTATACCGAAGATCTGGTAGACAAGTACTTGGCTTCTTATAAGGACCGGATCTTGGTTGTAGAGGGAGGAAGTGACCGCAACTCTACTATCGAAAACATCATCCTGGCTATTGATGGGCTACAACCTTTGACAGATGAGGACATTATCGTCACCCATGATTCGGTTCGTCCCTTTGTCAGCCTAAAAACCATCCAAGAAAACATTGAATTGGCCAAGAGCCATGATGTTGTGGATACAGTGGTCGAAGCGACCGATACCATTGTTCAAAGCTTGGACAATACCTTTATCACGGAGATCCCAGAGCGCCAATATCTCTATCAGGGTCAAACCCCTCAAACCTTCAAAATGAAAGACTTTCTTACCTTGTATCATGATTTAAGTGACCAACAAAAAGAAGTCTTGACAGATGCCTGCAAGATCTTTGTCATTAATGGCAAAAAAGTTGCCCTTGCAAAAGGGGAATATTCCAATATTAAAATTACGACGATTACAGATTTGAAAATTGCACGCGGTATGATTGAGGACAATTAATATGTTGAACCAAATCTTTCAGCTGACCCAGCCGAAAAATATTACCATCAAATACCAAGAAGAAGACATGAGCCGTGGAGACAAGGTGTTGATTCGCCCCTATTACATGGCTATTTGTCATGCGGACCAACGTTACTATCAAGGAAAACGGGATCCTAAGGTGCTTAAAAAGAAATTACCCATGGCCCTGATCCATGAGTCGTCTGGTATCGTGGTAGCGGATCCTACGGAAACCTATCAACCAGGACAGATTGTGGCTATGGTTCCCAATCAACCTCCTCATCAAACAGAGGGTGTCTTCTTTGAAAATTATTTGGAGGGGACGCACTTCTTGTCTAGTGGCTTTAATGGCTTTATGCAGGAAGTTGTTGCCTTGCCACTGGATCGTGTAGTGGCTTATCCAGAGGAAGTTCGGGGTCCTGTGACAGCCTTAGCGGAATTTAGTAGTGTTGCCATGCATGCCATTCATCGCTTTGATCTCATTGCCCATCAACGAAGAGAGTCCGTTTTGATTTTAGGAGATGGTAGTCTTTCATATGTGGTTGCGACTTCTTTACACTATCTATACCCAGATTTGAAGATAACTGTAGTTGGGCGCAACAGTGATAAACTGCAATTGTTTAATTTCATTCATCAAGCAATTTTGACCAGCGAGTTGACAGACGACCAACGGTTTGATCACGCCTTTGAGTGTACTGGTGGCCAAGGAAGTGAACCAGCCATCAATGATATTATTGATCATATCAAGCCTCAAGGAACCGTGATGTTAATGGGGGTTAGTGATAACCGGGTCGCAGTTAATACAAGAGATGTTCTTGAAAAGGGATTGACCTTTGTGGGGTCTTCTCGCTCAGGTCGTGAAGATTTCGAGCGGGCTGTAGAGATGCTGGCTAATCGTCGAGTCCAAAGTCGTTTGAAAAACATTATTCACGTTGATGGTGAAGTTCAAACTATCCCAGACATTCATCGAGCTTTTGCGACAGATTTGATCACACCGTTTAAAACGGTCTTTAAGTGGGGATTGTAGCCAATCATGAAAGTTCTTAAAAATTACGCCTATAATCTCTCCTACCAGTTACTGGTGATTATCTTGCCGATTATCACCACCCCTTATGTGACGCGGGTTTTTAGTTCAAATGACTTAGGGACCTACGGCTATTTTAACTCCATTGTCACCTATTTTATCCTTTTGGCGACCTTGGGAGTGGCTAACTATGGAACCAAGGAGATCTCAGGACACCGCAAAGATATCCAAAAGAATTTCTGGGGGATTTATACCCTCCAGTTGGGTGCGACCTTTGTGTCCATCCTGCTCTATATCTTGCTGTGCTTGTCGCTTCCTTCTATGCAAAACCCTGTGGCCTATATTTTGGGGCTCAGTTTGGTTTCAAAAGGACTAGACATTTCCTGGCTCTTTCAGGGGTTAGAGGACTTCCGCAAGATTACGGTTCGAAATATCACGGTCAAACTGGTTGGAGTCATCTCCATCTTCTTGTTTGTCAAATCTGCCAATGATCTGTATCTCTATGTATTCTTACTCACCATCTTTGAGCTCTTAGGTCAGCTCAGTATGTGGCTACCTGCTCGGGAGTTCATTGGGAAAGCTCATTTTGATACGGCTTATGCACGGGTGCATTTAAAACCGGTCATTCTGCTCTTTTTACCGCAGATTGCCATTTCCCTCTATGTCACCTTGGACAGAACCATGCTGGGGGCTCTCGCCTCTACAAAGGATGTGGGGATTTATGATCAGGCCTTGAAATTGGTCAATATTTTACTGACCCTTGTGACATCTTTAGGAAGTGTCATGCTTCCGCGCGTGGCGAGTCTTTTGGCTTCAGGAGATCACAAGGCTGTTAATAAGATGCACCAAATGTCCTTTTTGATCTATAATTTGGTCATTTTTCCAATCATTGCGGGTATGCTGATTGTCAACGATGACTTTGTACGATTCTTCTTAGGGAAGGATTTCCAAGATGCTCGCTATGCCATCGCTATCATGATCTTCCGTATGTTCTTCATCGGATGGACCAATATCATGGGGATTCAAATTCTCATCCCGCATGATAAGAACAAAGAATTTATGCTGTCAACTACGATTCCTGCTATCGTCAGTGTCGGGTTGAATGTGCTCTTCTTACCTCATTTTGGTTTTATCGGTGCAGCCATTGTATCCGTCTTAACAGAATCCTTGGTATGGCTGATTCAACTGTACTATACCCGTCATTACCTCAAGGAAGTTCCAATTATCGGGTCTATGACAAAAATTATTTTTGCATCTGCTGTGATGTATGGCCTCTTGCTACTTGTAAGACCATTCCTACATTTCACCCCTACCCTGAATGTACTCGTGCATGCGGTGCTCGGTGGGATCATTTATCTGATCGCTATCCTATCTCTGAGAGTGGTAGATGTGAAAGAATTAAAACAACAATTTTTAAATAAACAGTAGAGAGTAGAAAGGAAGGATATGAATTTTTAAGTAAACAAAATCTTTAGAAAAGAATGCTATAGGAGGGGTGTTCCCTAAGCAGGCATTCTAATCTAGACAGAATGAGCTTTTCTTTAAAAATTCTTTATCAGGTAGTTTAATGATAAAAATGAAATTTGACGATCTACTGGTTGGTTTTGTCGTCTCGATTGTGATCTTCTTTAATACAATATCCACTACGATGTTAAATAAGGGCTTTTTGCATGTTGGTGCGAGCTCCCTCTTAGTGGTTGTAGCTCTCTTATTGCTCCGTTTTTTTAATAAAATCTCGATTCCCTATCATTATCTAATTTTGTCTGCCATGTTATTAATGGTAGCTGTTATGGTTTATTTCAAGACAGATAAGTTAAATTTCTTAGTTTATTCTCTCTTAATGGTTTTACTGGTCAATGCGGATAGGAAAGTCATTTTAAAAACTTATGTAGGTGTTGCAGGTACGATTGTCCTTACAGTATTTCTATTGTCACTATTAAAGGTAGTTCCAAACCTACAATATAGTCGGGGTGCCGTTATCCGTAATTCATTTGGGTTTATCTACCCAACAGATTTCGCAGCCCATTGTTTCTACCTTTATGTTGCGATCTCCTATTTGCTAAAAGACAGGTATATTGGCTTACGATCTCTGAGTGGCATCCTTCTAGCTCTCTTTATTATCAAGTTCTGTGACGCTCGTATGAATGCAATCTCACTTTTGGTCGCTGTCATACTGTTTCTTTTCTTTTATTTCACAAAGGAGAAGAAGCTGAAGTTGTATCACTTGTTGCCTTATTCGGTCATCCTTTTTTCAACCGGCATGATCTATTTAACCTATCAGTTTTCTTGGTCATCTCCACTTTATGTTCAAATGAATCAATTCATTACTGGTCGGTTATCCTTGGGTAAAAATGCTTTTAATTTATACCCTTTGAATTGGTTTGGAACAAGAGGGGTTCAGTTTATTGGATCCGGAGGAAGCACAGAGTCTGTCCTCAATTATAATTATGTCGATTCGTCTTATGTCCAGATGTTATTTACATATGGTATCGTACCGGTTGCTTTATTAGTCGGTATTTATGTCATTGTTTCAAAATATGAATTCAAGAAGGGGCGTTATTTATTTGTTGCAATTTTGTCCCTCATTGCGATTAACTGTATGATTGAAGCATTTTGGTTTGTACCGACTTATAACATCTTTATGTTTACACTCTTTGCGACAGAAGTTGTCAAGAAAAAGCCGGTCCATTCCCTCTCTTATAGTGAGGAAATTGGGGGAATTTGAAGGTCTAATCTATAGCTATGAGTCTAACGAAACGGCAAAGAGTTTAGATATATTTTAAAATAGAGAAATGGAGTCTACTATGTACGATTATCTGATTGTTGGTGCTGGTTTGTCTGGAGCCATCTTCGCACATGAAGCTACAAAACGTGGTAAAAAAGTAAAAGTGATTGACAAGCGAGATCACATCGGTGGGAATATCTACTGCGAGGAGGTTGAAGGCATCAACGTCCATAAGTACGGTGCCCACATTTTCCATACGTCCAACAAAAAAGTTTGGGACTATGTCAACCAATTCGCTGAATTCAACAACTATATCAATTCACCAGTAGCTAACTACAAGGGCAGTCTTTACAATCTCCCCTTCAACATGAACACCTTCTATGCTATGTGGGGAACCAAGACTCCTCAAGAAGTCAAGGACAAGATTGCCGAGCAGACAGCTGACATGAAGGATGTTGAACCGAAGAACTTGGAAGAACAAGCCATCAAATTGATCGGTCCAGATATCTACGAAAAATTGATTAAGGGCTATACTGAAAAGCAATGGGGACGTTCTGCCACCGACCTTCCACCATTTATCATCAAACGTCTTCCAGTTCGTCTGACCTTTGATAATAACTACTTTAATGACCGTTACCAAGGAATTCCAATCGGTGGATACAACGTCATCATTGAAAACATGCTTGGTGATGTGGAAGTAGAGCTTGGCGTTGATTTCTTTGCTAATCGTGAAGAACTGGAAGCTTCAGCTGAAAAAGTTGTCTTCACAGGTATGATTGACCAGTACTTTGATTACAAACATGGTGAGTTAGAATATCGCAGTCTTCGTTTTGAACACGAAGTCTTGGATGAGGAAAACCATCAAGGTAATGCCGTGGTCAACTACACAGAACGTGAGATTCCCTACACTCGTATCATTGAGCATAAGCACTTTGAGTATGGAACACAACCGAAGACGGTTATCACACGTGAATATCCAGCTGATTGGAAACGTGGAGATGAACCATATTACCCAATCAACGATGAAAAGAACAATGCTATGTTTGGTAAGTATCAAGAAGAAGCGGCTAAAAATGACAAGGTGATCTTCTGTGGACGCCTGGCAGACTATAAATACTACGACATGCACGTGGTTATTGAGCGTGCTCTAGAAGTCGTAGCAAATGAGTTTGATTAAGAGAAACGATAATCTATGAAATACTACTTAAAAGAAGAATTCCTGCATGATGTCAACGCAAAGAACGCAGGAAATAAAGCACGCAATGACGTAGAAAGTATTGTGAAAGAAGAAGGCTATCATCCCTTGGTCCTTTCTGTCGACAATTGGTATCAGATGAGTACCCTTGCGGCTCAACGCCATAAGGCAAAGGCTTTTGGTCAAGCCTTGGATCAACTAAAGCAAGGAGATGAGTTGCTGATCCAGTTTCCAATGCTTCACCATAGTTTTTTCTCAACCCATTTGGTTAAAAAAGCACAAAAAAGAGGGATTAAAGTCTATCTCTTGATTCATGACCTAGAAGTGCTTCGCCATGCCAATATGACTTCACTACCTTTAAAACACAGAATTCGGATGTACCTTCAAGAAGCAAGTTTTCTCAAAACAGCTGATGGGATCATCGCCCACAATCCAGTTATGAAATCTGTCTTGGTAGATAAGGGAATTGCGGAAGATAAGATTGTCAGCCTTGGAATTTTCGACTATTTGATTCCAGATTTTCAAGAAAAAAGTGGGCAAACAAAAGACCAGCCGATCATTGTGGCTGGAAATTTGGCACAAGAAAAAGCTGGCTATCTTTATACCCTTCCAGAAGCACCGGCCTATAACCTCTATGGTGTTGGCTTTGATGAGAGTAGAGCCCTAGAGAATGAGACCTACTTTGGCTCTTTCCTACCGGATGAACTTCCTGCTGCTCTTGAGGGTGGTTTTGGACTTGTCTGGGATGGGGATAGTGCGGAAACCTGTAGTGGTGTTTTTGGCGAGTACCTTCGCTACAACAACTCTCACAAGGCATCGCTTTATCTAGCATCGGGCTTCCCGCTTGTAGTGTGGAAACAGTCAGCTTTATCTCACTTTGTCCTTGAGAAGGGCTGTGGGATAGCAGTAGAGTCGCTCCATGACTTGAAGGAGACCATCGACAATCTTTCAGATGCCGATTACCAAGATTTGGTAGATAATGCCAAGCGTGTTGGTCAGGAAATCCGAGATGGTCACTACTTGAAGACAGCCTTAAAGCATTTATCATAAGATCAAAAGAAGTCAGACGGACTTCTTTTTTTAGTTTTTCAAAAAAATATCACTAATTTTAAAAATTCGCCTTATAAAACTTTTCATCGCTGAAACCGTGTGGTAAAATGATTAACGTATAAAATTTGTATAAAGGGAAGTTTATATGAAAAAGAAAGATCTTATTTTTTATGCCGGAGCGGCAGTCTTGATGGCTGTATCTGCTCAGGGAGTCAGTGCAGATGAGCTGGTTTCAAACGAGGCCACTACTACTGAAGGCAACCAAGTCCAAGCTGAAATAGCCCCAGAAGTAGCCGTTGCTGAAAAGTCGGTAGCACCTGTCGCAAGCAACTATGCAGCACCAGCAAATGTGACCGAACAGCCTGTAGCACCTGTGAACAAGGCCGCGGCTTCAGAAAGTGGAACCACATCTGTAGAGAAAGCTACAGAAGCATCGACTACTGAGAAAGAAGAAACTTCTCTTCCGTCTGACGCAGGAAGCACGACCTTCTTTAACACAGGCGCTCACGCTCCAGCTGGTCGCTCAACAGATGTGGCGGTTCAGCCAAAATCATTCGTTGATGTGAGTAGCCATAACGGAGACATTAGTATTGGAGACTACCGTACCCTAGCTAATAAAGGCGTGGGCGGTGTCGTTGTCAAATTGACAGAAGATACTTGGTACAAGAACCCGAATGCGGAGAACCAAATTCGCAATGCGCAAGCAGCTGGTTTGCAAGTATCGACCTACCACTTCTCTCGCTATACTTCTGAAGAAGCAGCGCGTGCAGAAGCACGGTTCTATATCGCAGCGGCGCAACGCTTGAATCTTCCAAAGAACACCCTCATGGTCAATGACTTTGAGGATGCCAAGATGCAGCCAAATATTAACCGCAACACCCAAGCTTGGGCTGACGAAATGCGTAAAAATGGCTACACCAACTTGATGTTCTACACCAGTGCTAGCTGGTTGGATGAAAACAACCTTCGCAAGAAAGGTCCTGTCAACACCGCTCAATTTGGGCTTCAGAATTTCTGGGTTGCCCAATACCCTTCTCCAAAACTGTCTGTAAACGATGCGAAAAGCTTGCGTTACAATGGGAAAGCTGGCGCCTGGCAGTTCACTTCTCAAGCGGAATTGCTTCCAGGAAAACACCTATTTGACCACAGTGTGGACTATACCGGTCGCTTCACAGCGAACGCAAAACCTGCAGCGGATCCAACAGAAGGCAGCTTAAGTGGGAAGATTGATATTGTCAATAACGATACTATGACGGGACGCTTTGACGTTGTCATCTCAAATGTTAAGGCGCCAAATGGAGTTCGAACCGTTTCTGTCCCAATCTGGTCAGAAACAGGTGGTCAAGATGACCTTGTTTGGTATACAGCCAACCGTCAAGCCAATGGGACCTATACCGTCAATGTAAAAGCAGCGGACCATAAAAACTCAACCGGTCTTTACAATGTCCATCTTTACTATGTTCAGAACAATGGACAAATGACGGGTGTGGGCGGAACAACGACGACAGTAGCCATTGGAAAGAAAAATCAGACTCCGGTTTCAGCGGATCTGACTATTGCAAAATCAGAAAAAGACGGCACCTTCACCATTACTGCTAAAAATCTTCAAGGTTTCGATGGCTACAAGGAAGTGAAGATTCCATTCTGGTCTCATGCCAATGGGATGAAAGACATTATCTGGTACACTCCGACTCGCCAAGCAGACGGTTCATATACTGTAACAGCCAAAGCTAGTGACCACGAAAACGCTGATGGCAAATACGAAGCGCAGGTCTTCTATGTAGACGCCCAAGGTCAAAACAAATTTGTGAAAAAGGCCTTTATCAATTATACGGCGACAAAACCGGCCAATGCTGTCGCAGCTGATCTGACTATTACAAAATCAGAAAAAGATGGCACCTTCACCATTACAGCTAAGAACCTTCAAGGTTTCGATGGTTATAAAGAAGTGAAGATTCCATTCTGGTCTCATGCCAATGGGATGAAAGATATCATCTGGTACACTCCAACTCGCCAGGCAGACGGTTCATATACTGTAACAGCTAAAGCCAGTGACCACGAAAACGCTGATGGCAAGTACGAAGCGCAAGTCTTCTATGTGGACGCCAAGGGCCAAAACAAGTTTGTGAAAAAGGCCTTTATTGATTATACAGCTTCTAAACCATCTGCCGATCTGATCATTACGAAATCAGAAAAAGATGGCACCTTCACCATCACAGCTAAGAACCTTCAAGGCTTCGACGGCTACAAGGAAGTGAAGATTCCGTTCTGGTCTCATGCCAATGGGATGAAAGATATCATCTGGTATACGCCAACTCGTCAAGCAGACGGTTCATATACTGTAACAGCCAAAGCCAGTGACCACGAAAACGCTGATGGCAAGTACGAAGCGCAGGTCTTCTATGTGGACGCTCAAGGCCAAAACAAGTTTGTCAAGAAAGCCTTTATTGATTACGAAAATCAATCTCGTCCAACCGGCACTCTCTTGATCCAAAACAACAATAAGGATACGGGAACATTTGACGTCATCATCAAGGATGTCTACAGCCCTAAAGGGGTGCAGACTGTGCAAGTCCCTACTTGGTCTGATAAGGATGGCCAAGACGATATTCGCTGGTATGAAGCGACTCGTCAAGCGAACGGAGATTACAAGGTATCGGTCAAAGCGAGCGATCACAAGAACTCTACTGGTAAGTACCATGTTCACCTTTATTACATTCAAAATGATGGTTCTCGGATCGGTATTGGTACCACGACTACAGACGTAGAAGTTAGAAATGCCATGACCAAGACGCAAGCTTCTATCAAGAATGTCAATGCAACGAACGGGACTTATACAGTAGCTGTAGATCAAGCACCTCAGGGACGTCAGATTAAGAATATTCGTGTCGCAGCTTGGTCTAAAGCGCACCAAGAAAATCTTTACTGGTATTCCGCAACACCGACAGGTATGCACACAGAGATCACTGTCTCTGCCAATAATCACGGTAATGAAGCGGGCAACTATACCACTCACGTCTATGTAGACTACAAAGATGGAGGAGTTGAAGGTTTTAACCTCGGTCAGACAGCCTTGTCTCCACGAAATCAAAAGGTGAATCCACAAACAACCTATTATTCTCAACGGGATCCTCGTTGGGCTGGTAAGTGGTATGGTGTGAGTAATATGGACCAATCCGGCTGTGTTCCGACTTCCTTAGCTATGGCATTCACAGATATTCTAGGAAAGGAAGTGTTACCGACCACAATTGCGGATTATTTGTATTATAACACCAACTCCTTTAATAAAATTGCTGTAGCTGGTACAGATGCCGACGGACTCGTTGCTGCGACTAAAAACTGGGGATTGACAAGCCAAATGCTTACAGGCAAGGATGCAATCGCAGCAACTTTAGTATCAGGAAAACATGTTCTTGCTGCTGTTGAGGAAAGTATCTTTATTAATGCTCCTTATACGCATGAAATTGTCCTACAAGGCTATGATAATGGGAAAACCTATGTGAGAGATCCATTCAACGCAGCAAATAATGGTTGGCATTCTATTGATTACATCTTCTCAGTAAAAAGTACAGATCCAATTGATGCAAAATTAGGATCGCCATTTTTCAGTGTTTTTGCTTAGCTATTTCTAAAAAAGTAAGTAAATTTTATTCAATGGCAATCAGGTATAATCCATTTTGTTTTGGAAAAACGAGTATTCTCATAGACGGAGATGCTCGTTTTTAATTTAAAAATATAGGGACTTACTGAATCAACCAAGAACTTTATTTTTCTACTTCAACTTATATCTTTTATAGAGGTTTCTTGATCCAACGGTTTGTGCTATAATACTACTATGTGGGTACAATCCGTATAAAAAATCGTAAGGGAAGATACATGAAAAAGAAAGATCTTATTTTTTATGCTGGGACAGCCGTTTTGTTGACTTTTTCGACGCAACAAGTCAAAGCCGATGAGCAACATGCGTCCGATCAAATACCAGAAAATACATCAGCTGTCGTTGCAAAAACAACAACTTCATTAGAAGCGCAGAATATTGTGAGCGAAGGAGTGGGAGTTGAGAAAGGTATTCAGACAGAAAATATCATTGCAACAGAGGAAGCACCTGTCACACCGACTCTTAGCAATAACCAGTCTTCTGACAAGGGCACTAGCGACAAGGTTGTATCAGAGCAACCAGCTGTGGTAGCTAGTCGCGCACCATATGGCGCACGCGCACGAGTGGTAGCAGCAAGAAATGAGAGTGTTCCTCAACAGGAATCTCCAGTTTCTGCAGATTTGACTATTGCAAAATCAGAGTCAGAAGGTACCTTTACCATTACGGCTAAGAACCTCCAAGGCTTGGATGGTTATAAAGAAGTGAAGATTCCATTCTGGTCTCATGCGAATGGGATGAAAGACATCATCTGGTACACTCCAAGTCGTCAAGCAGACGGTTCTTATACTGTAACAGCCAAAGCTAGTGATCACGAAAACGCTGATGGCAAATACGAAGCGCAAGTTTTCTATGTGGATGCTAACGGACAAAACAAGTTTGTCAAGAAAGCCTTTATTGATTACACAGCTCCTAAACCATCTGCCGATCTGACCATTACAAAATCAGAGTCAGACGGTACCTTCACCATTACAGCTAAGAACCTTCAAGGCTTCGATGGCTACAAGGAAGTGAAGATTCCATTCTGGTCTCATGCCAATGGGATGAAAGATATTATCTGGTACACTCCAACTCGCCAGGCAGACGGTTTATATACTGTAACAGCTAAAGCCAGTGATCACGAAAACGCGGATGGCAAATACGAAGCGCAGGTCTTCTATGTGGATGCCAAAGGCCAAAACAAGTTTGTCAAGAAAGCCTTTATCGATTACACAGCTTCTAAACCATCTGCTGATCTGACCATTACAAAATCAGAAAAAGACGGCACCTTCACCATCACAGCTAAGAACCTTCAAGGCTTCGACGGCTACAAGGAAGTGAAGATTCCATTCTGGTCTCATGCCAATGGGATGAAAGATATCATCTGGTACACTCCAACTCGCCAGGCAGATGGTTCATATACTGTAACAGCCAAAGCTAGTGACCACGAAAACGCTGATGGCAAATACGAAGCGCAGGTCTTCTATGTGGATGCCAAGGGCCAAAACAAGTTTGTCAAAAAAGCCTTTATTGATTACAAAAATCAATCTCGTCTAACCGGCACTCTCTTAATCCAAAACAACAACAAGGATACAGGAACCTTTGACGTTATCATCAAGGATGTCTACAGTCCTAAGGGCGTTCGTACTGTTCAGGTTCCTATCTGGTCTGATAAGGATGGCCAAGATGATATCCGCTGGTATGAAGCTGCGCGTCAAGCGAATGGAGATTACAAAGTATCCGTCAAAGCGAGCGACCACAAAAATTCTACAGGCTTGTACTATGTCCACCTTTACTATATTCAAAATGACGGAAGTCGAGTAGGCGTGTTGGCTTCTTCAACTGAAGTTGAGTTCCGTAATGCCAATACGAAAACACGTGCCTTTATTAAAAATGTCAATGTAGAAGCAGGGACTTATACGGTAGAAGTGGATCAAGCCCCTCAGGGTCGTCAAATTAAAAATGTTCGTGTCGCAGCCTGGTCTCAAGATCACCAAGAAAATCTTTACTGGTATTCAACAGCACCGACTGGTACGCAGACGGATGTTCAGGTTTCGGCTGTTAACCATAAGAACCTTGCTGGCAACTATACGACACACGTTTATGTAGACTATGTCGATGGTGGAGTTGAAGGATTTAACCTTGGTCAAACGGCCTTGAATCCGCGTGGTACAACTGGACAAACAGGCTTGAGTCCTCGTGTTGACAGTGGTCAACGGGATCGTGTTCTACGAGCTGCAGCCAGTCTGGTTGGGGTCCGTGGAGGTAGTGCGGCACATCAACAATTAGTGAATGATTATAACAGTGTGCGCCCTCTCCCTGTAGGTTATGCAGTGAAGAATACAGATGACTGGTGTGATATCTTTGTAACAACGATTTTCCAACGTGAAGGTCTTAGCGATTTAGTTGGTCGTGAATGTGGGGTCGAACGTCACATTCAGATTTTCAAACGTCTTGGAATTTGGAATGAAGATGGAGGTTCTACACCAAAAGCAGGGGATATTATCACCTTCAACTGGGATCAAGATAGCCAACCTAACAATGGTTTTGCAGACCACATTGGAATTGTTGAGAGCGTTTCAAATGGGGTTATTCACACCATTGAAGGAAACTCAAATGATCAGGTTCGTAGAAAAACCTACCGAATCGGTCATGGCAATATCCGAGGATTTGCTAGCCCACGTTATCAATAATAAAGAAGAAACATTTGCTTCTTTTCAGATTGAAGAAAAAGTCCATTTTGGACAATTTTCTTCAATCTTTTTCTTTTACTCTAGAAAGTAAAAACTCATAAAAATAGTGGTATATCAGTATTTCTAAGAGTTTTCAATATATTGTATCCAGTCTCTAAAAGGGGAAATTTTTTTAATTGCTGAAAGGATTTGTCTACATTCTGTTATTTTTTGTTTAATTTGTAATAAAGGGGGAAAAAATTTGATGATGTTTCTGTTTTTTAGGCTATTATTCGGAATTTGTGTAGGATAATTTGAAGTTGAAATAATTATTTGACAATAGGATTTCTTTGTCGTACCATTTCAATAAATAGTGATAAAAATAATATTTGGTGTGAACCGGTCTATTATTTTTATGAAAGGGAGACGAATAATGAAAAAATTGACAAAATTAGGAATTGCAGTATTTTCAGTAGTTACTTTAAATGCCTTTACGTCAACAATTGCCTACGCAGATGAGAATACAGATAGTACTTCTTCAGCACCATCAACTGTTTTGACATCTAATTCTCAAGATTTAAATGAAGCGAATCCTGTGATGCAACCAGAGAACGTGGCTTCTTCTCAACAAGATAATATTGTAAGTGACGGTGGGCATGTGAATGTGGAAGGTCATCCTGCAACACTCAGTAGCGATGGAGAACATGTCACCTACTCCTATACAGTTGCTTATCAAAGAATGCACTCTAGTGATCAAATGATGACGGTAAGTGATCTTGCAATTCGGATTCCGAATCTTGCAGAAGCTAAGGTGGATTTTACATTAGTTGGGACAAGGGATGAAAATGGAAATCCTGTTGCGGTCAATGCCCCTATGAAGGTGATTGATCGTGAAACTCTGAATGAGGATTACGACAACATACCATTTAATCTTCCAACTGCAGAAGAAGTCGCTTCTGGTCAGACTCCTTATGTGGTTAATAATAAGGAATACGATTTTGTTGATAGTGAAAAAATGTTGTCGTATAGCATTTATACGAATTTTTCTAAAAGTCAAGCAGTTCGAGTTGCTGTCACTCTTCCACTAGAAGAGGCCAAGAAAATCAAGTATTTAGCGATTGATGCTCGAATGGACTGGAAGTCAAGTAGCGAGGGTGGGCTCTCTGGCTATGAGAACGGATCTCAACATTTGGAGGAGTATTCTTCACATGGTGTGTACTCAAATAGTGGTGTTGAGGGTCTTGGTGCTTTAGCGAATCCAGCCTTAATTAATGAAAGTTATGTTCGTGATGGTCACTTGATTAGATCTGTATCGAACCCGAAAACCTATATTACTCCGAACAATGGTGATTGGACCACTATTCCAAATGATACGAATATTGATGAACAGACATTTTTTAATTTTGTTCGAATCTTTACGCTAAGAAATGGTTCTGCTACATATTACGTATCAGAGACAGAAGATATGGCCGACCAGGATGTATCAACTTTGTCCCAAGGGGATGTTGTTGTGGATTATGTCCTAAAGGGGACTGATAGGCAGCTAAGGAGTCGCTATATCGATACTCCAACGCTACCAATTTATGGTTCAAATGGACAACCTCTACCGTATAATGCAGCGGAGAATGTGAATGAGCAACCTCAATCACTCATAGTGAATGGTCAAAAATATGTATTAGTCGGTCTTTCTCCATCATCTGCACCTACATCAGGTTTCTTAAAAGAAGGAACAACTCATGTCGTATATGAGTATGAAATGGCAGCTCCAACACCAACACCAACGCCAACACCAGAACCTATTCCTGTTCAACCTCATACTCCGATAAATCATCCTCAACAAGATATTCTAAAACCATCGAAAAATGTAACAAAAGAAACAGTGGATCCGACATTTAAAGAGATAGTTGACTCGACTGCTACTGCTGATTACAAGCAAGTTGATTCGGACCAACAACATTTGCCGCGTACAGGAGTCACAGGTTCTCAATGGGTTCTGAGTATCTTGGGAGGACTGACAACTCTACTTGGATTGTTTTTGTTTTCAAAAAATGGGAAAAAACAGACATTAAAAGAGTCAGATGACCGTTAAAATTTCAACTACGAAAATTGAAAGAACATAGCCTTGATTGACAGGGCTATGTTCTTTTGCTTTTTTCTATAAAGAAAGAGGCTCCATAATTCCTATGGTAGTTTTACCCACTACAGAAATTATAGAGCTCAATTTTTGCTCAGCTTCTTTTTTGATTCTTTTTTCAGTTTTTCAACCCTTCTTCGAAACTCTTGGAAGGGGCCTCGACTTGTATGGTTTCAAGGGTTAATGGATTGGTGAAGGTCAAGCGGTGAGCATGGAGCATGAGTCGCTCTCCGCGTGCAGGGTTATAGAGAGGATCCCCGACAATCGGGTGTCCATGATGGGAGAGATGAACCCGGATCTGATGGGTACGCCCCGTCTTGAGCTGGCATTTGACCAGGCTGTTTCGCCCGATTTTTTTCAGTTGCGTCACCTGGGTTTCTGCATACTGCCCCTTGCGTGGATCGACTAAGCGCTTGCGTCGATCGTGGCGATCGCGCCCGATTTTATCCTTGTAGATGATGGCCTTTTGCGCTAAACTTCCTTGGATCAAGGCCCAGTACTCACGTTGGATGTTTTTATCTTCCAAAATGCGGTTGAGAATGGGCAGGATAAAAGGGTTTTTGGCAAATAAAATCGCTCCGCTGGTTTCCTTGTCTAGGCGGTGCACGACGTAGCAGGTAGATCCAACATAGCTGGAAACATGGTTGAGAAGAGCAATTTCTGTCGGCTCATTGGCATGGGTTTTCATGCCTTCAGGCTTATTAACGATGATGACATGCTCATCCTGATAGAGTTCTTCGACCAGACTCGGGTCTCCGGCGGGGAGCTCTTTTTCAGGGTAATCGTCCGCGTCAAAGATCAGCTGGATCTGGTCTCCTTTTTGAACGGGGCTCTGCCAGTTGATGGTCTCGCCATTGACCAAGACGTGCTTCTTGGTTCGTAAAAAATGCCGGATCTTACGGGGAATGAGGAAGTAGTCCTCAAGCAGCTCTTTCACAGTCATTTGGGGAAAGGATTGTGGAATGGTAAATTGATAGTTCATGACCCTATTGTAGCAAAATCTAAGCTTAAAGAAAACTAAATGGGAAAAGGGGATGAGCCATCTTTTCTTGCTAGGACAAGGATAAGGTGTTACAATAACAGGTATGAATAGAATAAAAGAATTATTTGAAAACCTGATCACTTTTTTTAGAAAGGATCATCCACCCAAAGCAGTGGCAGAAGAAGTGCCAGACACGGAACTACCGGAAGAGACAGTAGAGCCGACTTATAGTCGCTCAGGCAAGCACAGAAGCAAACCGCTCTCTCAACACCCCTTCCGTCGTTTCTGGCGTCGCTTCCATTTGACCAAGATTCTTCTGATCATTGGGCTAGGCTTTAGCCTCTTGACAGGGGGCTATCTCTTCTACCTTGCTAAGACGACCAACGTCAAGGACTTGCAGAATGCACTGAAGGCGACTACCATTATCTATGATAAGAATGGGGACCAGGCGGGAAGTTTGACCGGGCAAAAAGGAACCTATGTCGAACTCGATGCCATTAGTGAGAATCTGCAACATGCTGTGGTCGCAACAGAGGACCGGAGCTTCTACAAGAATAGCGGGATCAACTATGGTCGCTTCTTCTTAGCGATTTTGACTCTGGGTCGCTCAGGTGGGGGGTCGACCATCACCCAGCAGCTAGCCAAGAATGCTTACCTGTCTCAGGACCAGACGGTGGAGCGCAAGGCCAAGGAATTCTTCTTGGCGCTTGAAATCAATAAGAAATACAGTAAAAAAGAGATCCTCACCATGTACCTCAACAATGCCTATTTTGGAAATGGGGTTTGGGGTATTGAGGATGCTTCCAAGAAGTATTTTGGGGTTTCAGCCAGTCAATTAAGCTTGGATCAGTCTGCGGTTCTCGCAGGTATGCTCAAGGGGCCTGAAATCTATAACCCGCTCTATTCGGTAGAGAATGCGACCAATCGCCGCAATACGGTCCTCCAAAATATGGTGGCAGCTGGTTATATTGACCAGAAAACAGCTGATCAGTCTGCTGCTGTCGATATCCATGGCCAGCTGGTCGATGCCTATGAAGGCAAGTCGGAGGATTACCGCTACCCATCCTATTTTGATGCGGTCATCAATGAAGCGGTCAATGAATACGGCCTGACCGAAGAAGACATTGTCAAAAATGGCTACCGGATCTATACTGAGCTGGATCAAAATTACCAAGCAAGTATGCAGGTGATCTATGACAATACAGCCCTCTTCCCAGTAGCGGAAGACGGCACGCGCGCGGAATCTGGTAGTGTGGCACTCGATCCTAAGACCGGAGGGGTTCGGGCTCTGGTAGGGCGCGTCGGCAGTGATGAAAATCCAGGTTTCCGTACCTACAACTACGCCACCCAGGCTGCCCGTAGTCCAGGATCGACCATCAAACCTTTAGTCGTCTATAGCCCAGCTGTTGCTGAAGGTTGGTCGACCAATAAGGAATTGGACAATAGTACCACCCAATATGGAAGCTATGAGGTCAATAACTACGCGGGAATCCAGTCTAGCCCAACGGTACCGATGTACCAGGCCTTGGCAGAATCCCTTAACCTTCCAGCCGTAGCGACCGCTAATGATTTGGGTCTCGATACGGTCTTTGAATACGGGAAAAAATTCGGGCTCAATATGGACAAGGTGGACAAGTCGCTTGCCGTTGCCTTGGGGGCCGGTGTGACAACCAATCCGATGCAGATGGCCCAGGCCTATGGCACCTTTGCTAACGGCGGGGTCATGAATGATGCTCACCTCATTACCAAGATCGAAAATGCAAGTGGCCAAGTGGTCAAGAGCCACAGCCAGAAATCAACCCGAGTGCTTAGTGGTTCAACGACAGATAAGATGACCAATATGATGCTTGGTACCTTTAGTAATGGTACAGGGGTTAATGCTGCGCCTTATGGCTATACCATGGCAGGGAAAACTGGTACGACAGAGACCAGCTTTAACAAGGACCTCTCTGGAGACCAATGGGTGATCGGCTACACACCAGATGTGGTCATCAGTCAATGGCTTGGTTTCCCAACGACCGATGAGAATCACTACTTGACGGACAGTAGTGCTGGAACGGCGTCCGAGATCTTCCGCAATGTTGCCAACAGTGTTCTGCCTTATACAGACGGTACCCAGTTTGACTCGGTGAAGAACTCTTATGCTGAAAATGGCATTGCGCCAGTCGGAGAAGAAACGACAGAAACAGACAGCAAAGAAGACAAAGGTTTCTTTGAGGATGTCAAAGAAAAGGCGTCGAATATGGTCGATGATGCGAAAAAAGCAATCGACGAGGCCGATATCCCAGGAAAAGCGAAAAACGCTTGGGATACTTTCAAAGGCTGGCTTGGTTTCTAATCAAAAAACGATTCAGAAGAATTTCTGAATCGTTTTTTGCAGATTGAAGATAAAGTCATCTTAGCAACTTTCCTTAGGTGAGTACGGACGTCAGCGAACTTCGAAGAAGTTCCATGACTAAATTAAGATACAAAGGGCGTGGCGGATAAAGTCAAAATAGGAAGTTTGACGCAGAATCTTTAGATTCTAGGAAGACTTATCTTTTTGACACGATCCGCAGCCCGTGTTCAATTCGTTTTGAACCCATTCGCTTTTCAAATTTTAGGCTCATGCTAAAACAGTTCCCCGAACTGTTTTACTCCCAAAACTCCCGAGTGCTAGAAACACTAGTGTTTCTAGCACTTTTCTCACGGCGGAAAGTTTCTGTTGAAATGATCCTAATAGTATTAATTATTTTAATTTTTCAACGTTACTTAGATTGTTTTATGTAAAATGCAATTTGTCTATATTCTAAAAGATCTATTCAGAAGTATTTCTGAATAGATCTTTGTTTAGAGTTCACTATCTGACAAACTAAAGGTATCGCCGTGTTGCAAATCTCCGTACTGGTAGCCCCGTTTGAACCAGCGCATGCGTTGTTCCGAAGTCCCGTGGGTAAAGCTATCTGGCACCGAGTAGCCGTAGGCTTGCTCCTGGAGAGTGTCATCGCCGACGGCATGGGCTGCATTCATGGCTTCTTCGATATCGCCGATATCCAGAAGGTTTCGGTCTTGAATGGAGCGGGCCCAGACACCTGCTAGGTAATCTGCCTGCAGTTCGATGCGGACGCTGATGGCATTTCGTTCCTTTTCAGAAAGACCTTGCTGCATCCGATGGTATTTGCCAAGGATTCCCAGCTCGTTTTGTACGTGGTGGCCGACTTCGTGGGCGATGACGTAGGCCATGGCAAAGTCACCGCTAGCCTTGTATTTGGTGGTCAATTCCTTGTAGAAGCTCATATCCAAATAAATCTTTTTGTCGGTTGGACAGTAGAAAGGGCCAGCCGATGCTTGACCTACCCCACAGCCTGTCTTTGTCCGTCCAGTATAGAAGACTAGTTTGGGCTCCTGGTAGGTCCGTCCTTCGGCTTGAAAGACCTTGTGCCAATGATCTTCTGTTGTCCCAAGGACCTTGCTGACGAACTGGGCATCTGCATCGTCGACATGGGTCTGATTGGCGCGCGTAACTTGGGTGGACTGGTAAGGTTGAGAAGAAGTCCCATTTCCAAAGAGTCCCCCAAGACTAGCTCCTCCTCCTAGAAAGACTATGAGGAGGATAATGATGATCTTACTCTTGAAGCTTCCAGGCGATAGTAAGATCTGTAAAATCCCCCCGCCAAGGTTACTGTTGCTAGAAGACTGGGAGTAGCTTTGCCCCCTGCGGTCTTCGATATTTCTACTTTCTTTTAGATTATCACTTTTCATATTCGTCTCCTTTTGTTTTATTTTACCAAAAATGAGGAGAAAACCAGTGGGATAACGCTTTATATTTGCTTTTTTCTTGACACTAGATTTTCTATTCTTGTCAAAATGTAGAAAACTTGCTATAATGGGGTGAACGGAGGCGTTATGGCACTAAAAAAAGCAAGTCTAGCGTGTACGGTTTGCGGATCACGCAATTACTCCATTAAGTTGAGTGGGACGCCAAAACCAACACGTCTAGAAGTCAATAAATTCTGCAAACATTGCAGCAAGTATACCATCCATAAAGAAACACGATAGGAGAGAGTTGTGAAATTCATTAAAGATATTTTCGTCTTACTAAAAGATACAACTTGGCCAAATCGCAAGGAAAGATGGAAAAACTTTATCTCAGTGATTGAGTACACCGCTTTCTTTGTTGCATTGATTTATTTGTTCGACAAAGTCATTGCACGTGGTCTATTGCACATGATCAATTTCTTTTAAGAAAAGAAGCCATGAGGCTGGGCAACAACTGTCCAGCCTTTGATTTTTGATAGGAATAACTGCAAGACGCAGTGGTTGATTGGCATCTTTGTTCGCTTTTTAAGCTTCAAAGATGGCCTATGTGGACGGAAACAATGTTTCCTTTATCTGCAACCTCCAACAGTCTCCTAGACTGTTGGAGCTATGCGGGGGTGGGAAGATTGAAAAGGTTTGGGGAACCTTTTCAACCTTTTTATATCAGAGTTCTTTCCCACTCCCACTTTTTGCGGTTTTTTCTTAAAAATAAATCAGCAAACCTCTTTGCATTCCTGCAAAATGTGGTATAATGAAGCTAGGAAAAGGAAAGCCAAGAGGCTTTTTTTAGTATGTTCACAAAAGCTCGAGCAGGCTAAACAGAAAGAAAGGATGCCCAAATGGACAGTTTTGATAAAGGCTGGTTTGTACTACAAACCTACTCAGGATATGAAAACAAGGTAAAAGAGAATCTTTTGCAACGTGCGCAAACTTACAATATGTTAGAAAATATCTTGCGTGTAGAGATTCCAACTCAAACCGTACAAGTTGAGAAAAATGGTAAAACAAAAGAAATCGAAGAAAACCGATTCCCAGGTTATGTCTTGGTAGAAATGGTCATGACAGATGAAGCTTGGTTTGTCGTTCGGAATACACCGAACGTTACTGGTTTCGTCGGATCACACGGGAACCGTTCAAAACCAACCCCATTGTTGGAAGAAGAAATCCGCAGTATCTTGCTCTCTATGGGTCAAACTGTTCAAGAGTTTGATTTGGATGTCAAGGTGGGCGATACAGTTCGTATCATCGACGGTGCCTTCACAGACTATACTGGTAAGATCACTGAAATTGATAACAACAAGGTGAAAATGGTCATTTCTATGTTCGGTAACGATACGGTTGCAGAAGTGAACTTGAACCAAATTGCTGAATTGTAAGAAACGAAATGAGGCTGGGACAAAAGTCCTAGCCTCTCAATTATTTTTGGATTGTCGAGCAAGACGCAGTGGTTGAGTGGGCTCTACTACGCTGATTTCATCAGCTTTTACAGCCCTACTCAACTGTGCGGAG
>NZ_JAQFJJ010000016.1:0-43114 GCF_030440005.1 Streptococcus sp. SP1 | reverse complement strand
CAAGGACAAATCCTCGTCCTCGGGATGTCTTCAAGTGAAGTTGCAGGAGGACAAATTGGAAAAGCCTCCAACATCGACATTGCCGAAGCTATTGTCCAGACCTTGCTAGATGAGTTGAATCCAAGAGGGATTTATCTGGCGGTACAAGGATGTGAGCATCTCAATCGCGCCTTGGTGGTCGAAAGAGAATTGGCAGACAAGAAAGAGCTAGAAATCGTCAATGTCCTTCCGAGTCTCCATGCAGGAGGTGCTGGACAACTCGCAGCTTTCAAGTATTTTAAGGATCCTGTTGAGGTGGAATTTATCACAGCTCAAGCGGGGTTAGACATTGGAGATACCTCGGTGGGGATGCACGTCAAACACGTGCAAGTTCCAATTCGCCCTATCTTGCGTGAACTAGGTGGCGCCCACGTCACAGCCCTCACTAGTCGGCCAAAATTGATCGGCGGTGCCCGTGCTCTCTACCTCGATGATCCCATCCGAAAATCATAATCAGAACTAGCTTTTAAGGGCTAGTTTTTTTGGATGAAAAGAGAGGCAAAAACGTTTTAAAACTTGCAATTTCAAAGTTTTGTGGTAAAATTATAAGGAATGACTATATTATTTTAAGGAGAGACAGAATGTCTGTATCATTTGAAAACAAAGAAACTAACCACGGTGTATTGACTTTCACAATCAGCCAAGAGCAAATCAAACCTGCTTTGGACCGTGTGTTTGAGTCAGTTAAGAAAACTTTGAACGTACCTGGATTCCGTAAAGGTCATATTCCACGTCCAATCTTCAACCAACGTTTTGGTGAAGAAGCTCTTTACCAAGATGCTTTGAACGATCTTCTTCCAGCAGCATACGAAGCAGCTGTTAAAGAAGCTGGAATCGAAGTTGTTGCACAACCAACTTTCGATGTTGTATCTATGGAAAAAGGTCAAGACTGGACATTGACAGCAGCTGTTGTAACAAAACCTGAAGTAAAATTGGGTGCTTACAAAGACCTTGAAGTATCAGTAGAAGTTTCTAAAGAAGTAACAGACGCTGATGTGGATGCTCGTATCGAACGCGAACGCAACAACTTGGCTGAATTGGTTGTTAAAGAAGGTGCTGCAGCAGAAGGTGACACAGTTGTGATCGACTTTGTAGGTTCTATCGACGGTGTTGAATTCGATGGTGGTAAAGGTGACAACTTCTCACTTGGACTTGGTTCAGGTCAATTCATCCCAGGTTTCGAAGACCAATTGGTTGGACACTCTGCTGGTGAAACAGTTGACGTGATCGTAACCTTCCCAGAAGATTATCAAGCAACTGACCTTGCAGGTAAAGAAGCGAAATTCGTGACAACTATCCACGAAGTAAAAGCAAAAGAAGTACCAGCTCTTGACGATGAATTGGCAAAAGACATCGACGAAGAAGTTGAAACTCTTGACGAATTGAAAGAAAAATACCGCAAAGAATTGGCAGCAGCTAAAGAAGAAGCATACAACGATGCAGTAGAAGCAGCAGCAATCGATCTTGCCGTTGAAAACGCTGAAATCGTTGAACTTCCAGAAGAAATGATCCACGAAGAAGTACACCGTTCAATCAACGAGTTCCTTGGAAACATGCAACGTCAAGGTATCTCACCTGAAATGTACTTCCAAATCACTGGAACAACTCAAGAAGATCTTCACAAACAATACGAAGCAGAAGCTGAAAGCCGTACGAAGACAAACCTTGTGGTTGAAGCAGTAGCGAAAGCAGAAGGCTTCGAAGCAACTGAAGAAGAAATCAATGCTGAAATCGAACAATTGGCAGCAGATTACAACATGCCAGTTGAACAAGTTCGCAACCTTCTTTCACCAGAAATGTTGAAACATGACATCACAGTGAAGAAAGCAGTGAACGTGATCACAAGCACAGCAAAAGTAAAATAATTTAGATAAAAAAGGCTGGGCAACAACTGTCCAGCCTTTGATGTTTGATAGAAATAACTGTATGACGCAGTGGTTGATTGGCATCTTTGTTCGCCTTTAAGCTCCAAAGATGACCTAATCAACTGTGCGGGGGTGGGAAAACGAACTCTTTTTAACTAGTCGGAGTTCTTTCCCACTCCCTTTTCTGATTTCATGGAGAATCCTGGAATTTTCCTTTGACGAAAGGGGAAATTTATCGTACAATAGAGTGTAACGATAAAATGCGTGATAGATTTAGTGACGAGAAGTTTTCAATCTATCATTGAGGATAGGATGAGGTTGAAGACCGGATCCTTCTCCATTTAGGAAATGAAACATAAGGAGATTTACCCTTGGAATTAGAAGTATTTGCTGGACAAGAAAAAAGTGAACTTTCTATGATTGAAGTGGCGCGTGCGATTTTGGAATTACGCGGACGTGACCATGAAATGTACTTTAGCGATCTTGTAAATGAAATTCAAAATTACCTTGAAAAATCAAACAGCGAGATCCGTGAAGCTCTTCCATTATTCTACACAGAATTGAATGTAGATGGAAGCTTTATCCCGCTTGGAGATAACAAATGGGGTCTTCGTTCATGGTATGCCATCGATGAAGTTGACGAAGAAATCATCGCTCTTGAAGAAACAGACGAAGATGAAACTCCTAAGAAACGGAAGAAAAAACGTGTCAATGCCTTCATGGATGGAGACGAAGATGCGATCGACTACAACGACGATGATCCAGAAGACGAAGAAGTTTACGAAGCAGATCCAGCTCTTTCATATGATGAAGAAAATCCAGATGATGAAAAGAGTGAAGTCGAAGCTTACGATGCTGAAATCAATGAAATCGTACCAGATGATTTGGGTGAGGAAGTTGAATTAAGCGAAGAAGACGACGAAGAAGAGGATGCTGAAGACGAGGAAGAAGAATAAATCATAAGAAGAGGCTGGGACAAAAGTCCTAGCCTCTCAATTGTTTTTGGATTGTCGAGCAAGACGCAGTGGTTGAGTGGGCTCTACTACGCTGATTTCATCAGCTTTTACAGCCCTACTCAACTGTGCGGAGGTGGGACGACGAAATCGAATTCTAACGAATGACCGATTTCTGTCCCACTCTCTTTTTGTTTGCATTGAAAAAAGTGGCGAAATGGTGTATGATAAACGTGTAAGGATTCCCAATAGGAGGTGTTCCAGATGGACTTTCGTTTAGATCAAAGTTTAGTAGCTCTTGGTATTGATACAGTTGTGGTCGGAATTGCTAGAAATGTGGATCCTCAAGCAGTTTTGCCCCCTTCTTTTCTTGAAAAGAAGAAAGAGCTTGAACAATGGGCGCTCCAGTGTCAGATAGAAGAAGTAGTGGCATCTCCTGTCATCAAAGGGTATACAGACCTCTTGCAAAAAGTAGGGCGTAGCATCAAGAAAAATCCACCAACAGTCCTAGCTCTTATCCGAAATATCCAGCATCGAGGTGCTCTTCCTCAGATCAATAGCATCATTGATATCTATAATGTCGAATCTCTGAAGTCTTTTCTAGCGATCGGAGGACATGACCTAGATAAGATTGAGGGACCGATTGAATTTACAGTGAGTCAAAGAGACGATATCTTCCTCCCGATCCTTTCTAGCGAAAAACATGTCGCACCGACAGATCCTGTCTACCGGGATCAAAAAGGAGTTCTGGCTTGGTTGGATGTACGCGATAGTGACCATTACAAATTTGAGGAGACTACGCAAAACGCCCTCTTTGTCATCCAAGGAAATACCGAGACGTCAGTCGAGATGCGTTTAGAAGCGCTGGAACGAATCCACAAGGACCTTGCTTCTTGCATGCCTCGGCTTCAATTTGAGAAATTTCTCGTCACACAAAATGGAGTGGAAAAGGTCGTGTAAACAGAGAAAATAATTTTCATGAAATTTTCAATTTGACAAAGTAATTCATTTGCGGTAAGATATTGTTCGGGCACCTCATTTTGAGGTCGGAGCTCCCTAAGGATTAGGGAGCTATTTTTGTTTTTTCTGCAAAGAGGAATGGCCTCTACAACATTAGAAGAAGAGGAAAGCACATGTCAACAAAATATATTTTTGTCACGGGTGGTGTCGTATCATCCATCGGAAAAGGGATTGTCGCAGCAAGTCTTGGTCGCTTGCTCAAAAATCGTGGATTGAAAGTGACGATCCAAAAATTTGACCCTTATATCAATATTGACCCAGGGACAATGAGTCCTTACCAACACGGGGAAGTATTTGTCACAGACGATGGCGCAGAGACAGACTTGGACCTTGGTCACTATGAACGCTTCATTGATATCAATCTGAATAAGTATTCAAATGTGACAACAGGGAAAATTTATAGCGAAGTCCTTCGCAAGGAACGTCGTGGAGAATACTTGGGTGCGACTGTACAGGTGATTCCTCATATTACAGATGCCTTGAAAGAAAAGATCAAACGAGCAGCGACGACGACGGATTCAGATGTCATCATCACAGAAGTCGGGGGAACAGTTGGAGACATTGAGTCCCTTCCTTTCCTTGAAGCTCTTCGTCAAATGAAGGCAGATGTCGGTGCTGAAAACGTTATGTACATCCACACCACTCTTCTACCTTACTTGAAGGCTGCGGGAGAAATGAAAACCAAGCCGACCCAACACTCTGTGAAAGAATTGCGTGGTCTTGGAATTCAACCAAATATGTTGGTCATCCGTACAGAAAAACCAGCTGGTCAAGGAATTAAGAACAAGTTGGCTCAATTCTGTGATGTGGCACCAGAAGCTGTCATCGAGTCACTTGATGTGGAACATTTGTACCAAATCCCATTGAACTTGCAAGCACAAAATATGGACCAAATCGTTTGTGACCATTTGAAATTGGATGTTCCTGCAGCAGATATGACAGAATGGTCTGCAATGGTCGACAAGGTCATGAACCTCAAGAAGCAGGTCAAGATTTCCTTGGTTGGAAAATACGTAGAATTGCAAGATGCCTACATTTCTGTCGTTGAGGCCTTGAAGCACTCAGGGTATGCCAATGATGCAGAGGTCAAGATTAATTGGGTCAATGCCAATGATGTGACAGCTGAAAATGTGGCAGAACTCCTTGGAGATGCGGATGGGATCATTGTCCCAGGTGGTTTTGGTCAACGGGGAACAGAAGGAAAAATTCAAGCCATCAAGTATGCGCGTGAACAAGACGTCCCAATGTTGGGTGTCTGCTTGGGTATGCAGTTAACCTGTATCGAATTTGCCCGTCACGTTTTAGGCTTGGAAGGGGCCAATTCATCCGAATTGGATCCAGAAACCAAGTATCCAATTATCGATATCATGCGGGACCAAATTGATGTGGAAGACATGGGAGGAACGCTCCGTCTCGGTCTTTACCCATCTAAACTCAAACGAGGATCAAAAGCAGCCGCTGCCTATGACAATCAAGAAGTGGTACAACGTCGCCACCGTCACCGTTATGAGTTTAACAATGCTTTCCGTGAACAGTTCGAAGAAGCAGGATTTGTCTTCTCAGGCGTTTCACCAGACAACCGTTTGGTCGAAATCGTTGAAATCCCAGAAAACAAATTCTTTGTTGCTTGCCAATACCACCCAGAATTGTCAAGCCGTCCAAACCGCCCAGAAGGACTTTACACAGCCTTTATCACAGCGGCAGTTGAAAACCACGATAGCAAATAAAAATCAAGGGAGCAGGTCGAAGGACCTGCTCCCTTTTTGTGAAAAAATGACAAACTCTGAAAAAAGTTTGAAAAAAATCTTGACAAAAAAGTCGTTGATTGATATACTAGTAAAGTACTCAATCGCGGGGATGGCGGAATTGGCAGACGCGCAGGACTAAGGATCCTGTGACCGCTTTAGGTCGTGAGGGTTCAAGTCCCTCTCTCCGCATCGGATCAAGATAGCTTCGGCTATCTTTTTTTTGTTTTCAAATTTCTTTGTGGTAGAATAGGTGTGAGATGAGGTGAGAACATGAAGAAAAAGTATCTGGTTTTGGTCGATGGCCTCTTTGCACTATTGGGAAGTGCCATTAATTTTTTCGGTCCTATCCTGATTTTAGCGATGGCGATAGGCGCATACAAGGATACTTTTAGATATTTTATTGCCTTAAACATATGGAATGTTTTCATTTTTTTAGTGGCGATTGCTTCTAAGTATCTGCTCAGAGATGAAAAAAGAATCAAAAAATGGATTCTTCATCTCTTTCTGATAGCGGGCTTTATTCTCTTTCTTGCGTCAATCCTTGCTGTGGGTGAGAATATTCCCGTTCTTGAGGGTTTGGTAAACGAACTTCTTGGGAAAATGTTTACTGACAGTCAGTTATTTGCTGCTTATTTCTATTCTCAATGGGTTGCAGCGGTATCCTTTGTGATTTGCGGGATTGCTTTTCTCCTTTCGTTAAAAAATTTTAAAGAGAAAGATTGAAAGGGGCTTAAGCTCCTTTTTTGCTTTTTGAATAGGATGGAAGTCTTAGGAGGGAGAGGGTTCCTCCTCATTTATCAGAAGAAATCACGTAAAGCTAATGGAAAGACTAGCAATTTCATCTAAAAAGTGATAAAATAAACAATGTAAGTGGGATTAGCCCCACAAAAATTTATAGGAGGCCTATAACAAATGGCAATCGTTTCAGCAGAAAAATTTGTCCAAGCAGCTCGTGACAATGGTTATGCAGTTGGTGGATTTAACACAAACAACCTTGAGTGGACTCAAGCTATCTTGCGTGCAGCAGAAGCTAAGAAAGCTCCAGTACTTATCCAAACTTCTATGGGTGCTGCTAAATACATGGGTGGTTACAAAGTATGTAAAGCCCTTATTGAAAACCTTGTAGAATCAATGGGTATCACTGTACCAGTTGCTATTCACCTTGACCATGGTCACTACGACGATGCTCTTGAATGTATCGAAGCTGGTTACACTTCAATCATGTTTGACGGTTCACACCTTCCAGTTGAAGAAAACCTTAAATTGGCGAAAGATGTCGTTGAAAAAGCTCATGCTAAAGGTATCTCAGTAGAAGCTGAAGTTGGTACTATCGGTGGTGAAGAAGACGGTATCATCGGTGACGGTGAATTGGCACCAATCGAAGATGCTAAAGCAATGGTTGCTACAGGAATCGACTTCTTGGCTGCAGGTATCGGTAACATCCACGGTCCTTACCCAGCAAACTGGAAAGGTCTTCACCTTGACCACTTGCAAAAATTGACTGAAGCTGTTCCAGGATTCCCAATCGTATTGCACGGTGGATCAGGTATCCCTGACGATCAAATCCAAGCAGCGATCAAACTTGGTGTTGCGAAAGTTAACGTTAACACTGAATGCCAAATCGCGTTTGCAAATGCTACTCGTCAATTCGTACGTGAATACGATGCAAACGAAGCAGAATACGACAAGAAGAAACTCTTCGACCCACGTAAATTCTTGAAACCAGGTTTCGAAGCAATTACAGCAGCTGTTGAAGAACGTATCGATGTATTCGGTTCAGAAGGCAAAGCTTAATAAAAACAGGAAAACAAGGTCCCATGTGGATCTTGTTTTTTTGTTTGGGAAAAGTTGCTTCCGGGATTTAATTTTTGTACAATATGCCTATGAAAAAAATTAAACAGTTTAGCTGGATCATTTTTGTTGTTCTTATCCTTTTTCTAGGAGGTACATTTGGTTTTCACCAACTTAGTTTGCAAAAAGAAAGTAAGCTTCTCATGCCTATAGGTAAGAAGGTTGTAGTCAATGGACATCAAATGAATGTATACATTAAAGGTGAAGAATCTGAAACGATAGTATTTCTTTCAGGTGCAGGTATTGCTTCACCTATATTAGACTTTAAGAATATAACAGATTCCCTATCCCAAAAATACAAAGTAGTCGTCGTAGAGCGAGCGGGATATGGTTTTAGTGAAGATAGTGATCAATCAAGAGATGTGATGACGGTTCTTTCTGAGACCCGTCAAGCTTTGTCTCAAGCCGAAGTTTCGGGGCCTTATGTGATTGTTTCTCATTCAATGGCTAGTCTTGAAAGTCTGGCTTGGCAGGAAAAGTATCCTGATGAAGTGAAAGCCTTGGTTGGTCTGGATTGGGCATTACCAGCAAGTTATGAGGACTTAAAGGATAATCAGACCTTGCTTTCTGTGGCTTATTGGAGCAGTAAGATTGGCTTATTACGCTATTTCCCTGAGTCCTTTTATATAAAAAATCCAACTCTGACTGAAACTGAACGACAACAATATAAATTACTAGCATATAAGCAGTTGATGTCACTAGCCATGCTTCATGAATCCCGTTTGGTAAAGGAAAATGCCAAGAAAGTTCCCTCAAACATTAATCCGAAAATTCCGGCCTTACTAATAGTTTCTAATGGTGATGGTACTAGCTTTAGCCAATCAGAATGGCAGCGCTACGCAGAGAAATTTGCTAGTGAACAGTCTAATGTTCAAGTCATCTATATGGATGCACCACATGACCTCTATCATTATCAAAATAATGAACTTGTTTCTCGAATTGAAGAATTTTTAACAGAGTAACTGTGATTTAGAAAGTTATTTTGAACTGATGCCAATAATTGAGAGGTGACATTTTATGAAGAACACTTATATTGTACTTAGACATGCTCATTCAAGATTCTAGAGTGATGATTTTAATAGAACATTGTCGGAAAAAGGATTTTCTTCTCTTGAACAGTTGGAGTTTTTAAATGCTTGTAAAATAGATTACTTTATTTCAAGCCCTTATAAGCGAGCTTTTGAGACAGTAAATAGTTTTCCCGTTCATTTTGATAAGATAGTACTTGATAATCGTTTACGTGAAAGAACATTATCCTCAAGATTTATTGAAGATACTGAGTTTGAAAAAACAATTCAATATTTATGGCAAAATCCAGATAAATCTCTTATTGGAGGCGAGTCTAATAGAGAAGCATTGAAGAGAATATTAGATTTGTTAGAGGACTTGGAAGAAAGATATTCAGATAAAACCATTTTACTGAGTTCTCATGGAAATTTGCTAGGAATTTTAATCAATCATTTTGATTCAAGTTTTGATTATAAAAAATGGGAACAGATGACCTTTCCAGATTGCTTTCTAGTTGACAAAGATGAGAGTGTGAAAAGAATTATGCCAGATACTTTTAGGTAATCATTTAGCTCAATCTATGTGATTTTTGTTTTCTGTTATTGTAAATAGAATAGAAAGGAAAAATAGCCATGATATTCGATCAGTCCTTGCAAGCCTACGTTCATGAAGTAGATAATGTTCTTGTAGCTTGGGAAGAAAAACCAAGTGGAAATTTTGAGATGGAAGCTCAGTTGCTTGCAGCCAATTACCATAAAAATCTTTACCGTATTCTTGCATTTATACTGCCTCATTTACAAGAATTTTATGGGTATTTCACAGATGAAGAAGCTACTGAAAAGTTGGGTAAAGCCATCATCGAGCCAGAAAGACAAACCGTTACTTTCTGCGATCAAACTTTTGATGATATTCATATCTTTTCTTTTGACTATCAGGGGCAGGCATTTGAGAGTCTGGAGAATTTTGCCATTGATGGTTAAGGTCTGTTTTCAGTTTTAAAAAGAAGGAGAGAGACAGATGAGTACTGCTGATTTTGTCTTTATTGAGAGTAAAACCCCCATATTCCTAGATTTACAAGCCTTTTGTACTTCTTTGAGAGAAAAATTCCCAGGTATTTTGATCAGAGAAAGGACTAATCCTGAAAAAGCTTACTCGCTTTCTTGGGATTATCAAAGTCCTCAGCTTACCTTGGAAAGTTCTTTGAGTAGCAAGAAAAATGTTTTTGTGATTGATTACTTTGATTCAACGAACAGGTTACAGGATTATGACTCCTATATCATCTGGCTTCGGAAATGGTTTCCACCTGAAGAGAAGGTTTCCTTTTGTGATGAAGGATATGAGTATGTGTTTGAACTTCTTAGTGATTTATCCCAAAAGGAGTTTGAAAACTACTTACGAACAAGGTTTGATGAGTGAAGAAGAAGTTCGAAAACGAATAATGATATGGAACAGTTGAAAAGGAGAATCAGATGCTTACTAAAGATGATATGTTAGTTGCTTTGCATGATGCAATTACTGAAGACCAAGAATTTGAGTTGGCAGACGAGATTGTAGATGCCATGGAGGCTTACCCTCAACCCTTTGATTTGGTTGACCCCGTCTTAGACTTTATTTCCAAGCATCCAGAAGTAGATTTTGGGGCTCCAGGTGAGTTGGTTCACTTTGTGGAGCGATTTTATCATCAAGGCTATGAGGAATTATTGATGGAGTCAGTTCTAAAAAGTCCAACTGTGCATAACATCTGGATGCTTCATCGATGCTATAATGACAATGATCCAAATCTAGTCCGGCAGATTCAGACTTTGGTTGGAGAACTGAAGAAGGATAAGACTCTTGATTCACAAGTAAGAAGCATGATTGAAGACTTAACTTGGTAGAGGGAGGTGATGCAGCATCACCTTTTTATCTTTTCTTAGGGATAAAAATTTTCGATATAAATTAACACTTGTTTTCCGTAGACATTTGCACTATAAAAGGGTGTTATTAGGGCTTTCTTTCATTATGTTGAAAAAGAAGGCAGTTTTTTTGGTATTTTAAGGAAACGATGAAACCAGAATTTTTGATTAAAAGTTTCATTTTAAGAGAGAAATCTCTAATTTCATAATCAATAAGCAAACGCTTGCATTCCTTTTTTTATTAGATTATAATAGGTTGGTATAAAGCCTTCTGTAATAATATTGAGAAAGTGTAGAAAGTAAGGATTTAGAATATTTGTAGTCAAAAATACAATGTTGCTTCTTACGATAGGGAGATAGATATGGCAATGATAGAAGTGCAACATCTTCAGAAAAATTTTGTGAAGACAGTTAAGGAGCCGGGGTTAAAGGGAGCTTTGCGCTCCTTTATTCATCCTGAAAAGCAGACCTTTGAAGCGGTCAAGGATTTAACTTTTGAAGTTCCAAAAGGGCAGATTTTAGGATTTATCGGGGCAAATGGTGCTGGGAAGTCAACCACCATCAAAATGCTGACAGGAATTTTGAAGCCCACATCTGGCTTTTGTCGGATTAACGGCAAGATTCCCCAGGATAATCGCCAAGATTATGTCAAGGATATTGGAGTCGTTTTCGGACAACGCACCCAGCTATGGTGGGATTTGGCTTTGCAAGAGACCTACACGGTTTTGAAAGAGATCTATGATGTACCGGACTCGCTTTTCCATAAGCGCATGGACTTTTTGAATGAAGTTTTGGATTTGAAGGAATTTATCAAGGATCCTGTGCGGACTCTTTCACTAGGTCAACGGATGCGGGCGGATATTGCGGCTTCCTTGCTTCACAATCCCAAAGTTCTCTTTTTAGATGAACCGACAATTGGTTTGGATGTGTCGGTCAAGGATAATATTCGTCGGGCAATTACTCAGATCAATCAAGAGGAAGAGACAACTATTCTCTTGACTACTCATGATTTGAGTGATATTGAGCAACTCTGTGATCGGATTTTTATGATTGATAAGGGGCAAGAGATTTTTGATGGGACGGTTAGCCAGCTCAAGGAAACCTTTGGCAAGATGAAGACTCTCTCCTTCGATCTGACGCCAGGTCAAAGTCATCTAGTCTCCCATTATGAGGGCTTGCCTGATATGTCCATTGATAGACAAGGAAATACTCTCAATATTGAATTCGATAGTTCCCGCTACCAGTCGGCCGATATTATCAAGCAAACCTTATCTGATTTTGAAGTTCGTGATTTGAAGATGGTAGATACAGATATTGAAGATATTATCCGTCGCTTCTATCGAAAGGAGCTCTAAGATGGTCAAATTGTGGAGACGTTATAAACCCTTTATCAATGCAGGGATTCAGGAGTTGATTAGCTATCGAGTTAACTTTATTCTCTATCGGATTGGTGATGTCATGGGGGCTTTTGTGGCCTTTTATCTCTGGAAGGCTGTCTTTGATTCCTCCCAGGAGCCTTTGATTCAGGGCTTCAGTATGGCGGATATCACCCTCTACATCATCATGAGTTTTGTGACCAATCTTTTGACCAGGTCTGATAGCTCCTTTATGATTGGTGATGAGGTCAAGGATGGTTCCATTATCATGCGCTTGTTGCGACCAGTGCATTTTACGGCTTCTTACCTCTTTACGGAGCTTGGTTCCAAGTGGTTGATTTTTATCTCTGTTGGACTGCCATTTTTATGTGTCATTGTTTTGATGAAAATCTTGTCTGGGCAAGGTATTGTAGAAGTACTGGGATTAACCATCCTTTATCTCTTTAGCTTAACCTTGGCTTATCTGATTAACTTTTTCTTTAATATCTGCTTTGGATTTTCAGCTTTTGTATTTAAAAACTTATGGGGTTCCAATCTACTCAAGACTTCAATAGTGGACTTTATGTCTGGCAGTTTGATTCCCTTAACGTTTTTTCCAAAGGTGGTTTCAGATATTCTCTCCTTATTGCCATTTTCATCCTTAATTTACACTCCGGTCATGATTATTGTTGGGAAATACGATGCCAGTCAGATTCTTCAAGCACTTTTGCTTCAGTTTTTCTGGCTTATAGTGATGGTGGGCTTGTCTCAGTTGATTTGGAAACGAGTCCAGTCATTTATCACCATTCAGGGAGGTTAGTATGAAAAAATATCAACGCATGCATCTGATTTTTATCAGACAATACATCAAGCAAATCATGGAATACAAGGTGGATTTTGTGGTAGGTGTGTTGGGAGTCTTTCTGACTCAAGGCCTAAACCTCTTGTTTCTCAATGTCATCTTTCAACACATCCCCTCGCTAGAAGGTTGGACTTTTCAAGAGATTGCCTTTATCTATGGATTTTCCTTAATTCCAAAGGGATTAGATCATCTCTTTTTTGACAATCTCTGGGCTTTGGGTCAACGGCTAGTTCGAAAAGGGGAGTTTGACAAGTATCTGACTCGTCCTATCAATCCTCTCTTTCACATCCTCGTTGAGACCTTTCAGATTGATGCCTTGGGTGAACTTTTGGTCGGTGGCATTCTATTAGGAACAACAGTAACTAGCATCTCTTGGACTCTTCCAAAATTCCTGCTTTTCCTAGTTTGTATTCCTTTTGCGACCTTGATTTACACTTCTTTAAAAATCGCGACAGCCAGCATTGCTTTTTGGACCAAGCAGTCAGGTGCCATGATTTACATTTTCTATATGTTTAATGATTTTGCCAAGTATCCTATTTCTATTTACAATTCGCTCCTTCGTTGGTTAATTAGCTTTATTGTACCTTTCGCCTTTACGGCCTACTATCCTGCCAGCTATTTCTTGCAGGACAAGGATGTCTTCTTTAATATTGGTGGTTTGATTCTGATTTCTCTTATCTTCTTTTGCATCTCTTTAAAACTCTGGGACAGGGGGTTAGATGCGTACGAAAGTGCTGGTTCGTAAGAGGTAAAGTAAGACTAAAATCAAGAAAGGAACTGATGATGCTTGTTATTAAAGAAGTTAAGGATGAAGAGCAAAAAATGGCAGTTGTCGCGGAGGTTTTAAAGGATTTGCTAGAATGGTTTGGAATACCAGAAAGCACGCAAGCCTATATCGAAGGAGCTAAGGATTTACGAGTTTGGGCTGCTTATCAAGAAAGTGATGTAGTAGGGTTTATAAGTTTATCATATTCGAGTGAAGATTGTGCTGAAATTGACTGTCTAGGCGTGAAAAAATCATTCCAAGGTCAAGGAATTGGAAGGGAATTAATTACGACTATAGAAAGAGAAGCAGTCAAACAAGTGGACTACCTACAGGTCAAAACAGTCGCAGAAGGTTCAAATAAAGATTATGACCGAACAAATGTCTTTTATCGCAGTCTTGGTTTTAAAAAAATAGAGATTTTTCCTCAACTATGGGATCTTAAAAATCCCTGTCAGATTTTGATTAAAAAGATCAACTAAAAGTGCTTGACATCCGCTATCAGAGTGCTATACTAAGAAGGTAATCGCCGATTTAGCTCAGTTGGTAGAGCAACGCACTCGTAACGCGTAGGTCACAGGTTCGATCCCTGCAATCGGCATCAGATGATACATTGAAAAGCCTGTTGTGACGGGCTTTTTTGACGTTGAATTACTTCTTGTACCAATGAAACTCTAACAACATTTTATTTACGTTGATTTTCTATTTCTGATGATTATGTAACAAAGAATATAGAAATCTTTTACTTTGTAACCCTATGCGCCACCCTTTAAAAATTTAGATAAATTACAAATGTTACAAAAATATTTCAAAAACACTTGACATTCTATAACTTTGTAATATAATAGCTAATATAAATTTAGGTGAGGTATCATAATTATGAAAAAATGGACAAGTTTAGCACTTTTAGGCTTAACTTCTGCAACTCTACTAGTAGCTTGTGGTTCTAAAAAAGAGGAGATCAGTTCTTCTGTAAAAGAAACACAGACTTCTATGAAATCTGGTCAGAATAAAACAAATCAGTCTTCTAAAAAGAAAAATACAAAAGCTACTGAATCTAGTTCAGAAGAAACAACACAATCAAGTCAAACAACCACAGCGTCTAATACAACGAGTGGTGACAAAGCTACAGATTCATCTCAAATGGTGCCTGCAGAGCTAGTAGGGACTTGGACAGGTACAACTGAAATTGCGAAAGATGTCCAAATGACAGTGGCTGCGGACGGAACGGTCACTACGACAGCAAACTTTTATCAAGCAGATGTGAACCCAATTCGTACAGCAACGACTAGAGCAAAAGCTGTTCAAGCTTCTGGTAATATCTATTACTGGGAAACAGACGAACCTGGAGCTTTTGATGCCCTTCTTCCAGGTATTGCTGGACTTGGGGGAGCCAATGCCAAGGTAAAAGCCGGTTTCATTTTGGAAGAGGGACATTATACACCAATTGTATTTGTAACAGGTCTCAATGAAGAGTTTGATTACAGCAAATACAATGATTTCCGTGTTTCACTCACAAAATAAAGACATATTCAACACTCTTAAAATTGACAACACCCCAAAAGTTAGATTTTCCTATCTATCTTTCAGGGTGTTTTCTTATAACCTAATATAAATAAGAAATCAAAACTTCATCGCTCTATTTCTACTTATTATATTGTTGAAGTGCTTTATTATATGCTTTACAGCCTTTTTGGTAATATTCATGTTCTATTCCAGATATATCGATTGTAATGGTGCCATCCTAAACTTTCGGGAAAATAGGTCTTTTTCGGAAAGTTATACAAAATAGTATGATGGATATGGTTACAATGGAGGCACTAATTTTTTAAAAGATATCGGAATTTGCTAATATTTAGTGTTATAATGAAATTAATGTAAAAAGGATTTAAAAATGTGAGGAATAGACTAAGTTACAAATGAGAATAGCAAGAGAACAACTTTACAGTGAAAAAAAGAGTTTATGTAAATTAGCTAACACGTACATTGAAAAATTGGGTGTAATTGAGAGTTATTCTAAACTATTTCAGAAATATAGTCCGTGGGATGACAAAAATGTAGATCCGCTAATTGATAATTTTTTGGAGTCTTTGAAAAATGACAGTACTACATTTTCTTGGTTGAATATTGAGAAAAATTTGCCCAATAGTACTGAAAAGAGTATTAGATATGGTGTTCCAAATCATATAAAAGGAAATATTGATACAGCAACACTCTTTCTTTGTTTAGTTAATCCTAATATTGCTAGGGTAAAAACAATTAGATCAAGTGGTCTTCTCACATATTATAAAAGTGCAAGAGAAATAAAAACAAATGATGATTCTCTCAAGATTATTGATTTAGATGAGAATTTGCTGGGTCAATATCTGAAAAAACATATTGTAGATGTCAAGGATACCAGTAGTATTCTATATAATGAGTTGAAAATTGTAAGAGAAACTAAGGTGAAAGAAAATGGTTATTATTTCAGTCATTATTTACCACACTTTTTAATGGAGTCTTTAAACAAGAAAGGAACTCTAAAAAAGCTGATAGAAACGCTTGATATTGATGAATGGAATCACTTAGAAAAAATATCGAAGCAAATAGCTAATATTGAAGCATTTCCTTTTAGGAGTCAGAATCCAAATTATATTAGTGGCCCTAGAGGAGAAAAAAATTTTACAAACCAGCTGGTCAATTCAGATTCAAAAGTCAGTTTGTTAAGTGCAAGAATTATTATTTGGCGAGTAGTCAATCATATACTAACTTCTAAAAATAAACCTATTTTTATTTTTAGAAGATTTAATACGTTCTGGTTACCATCTCTATCAAAGGTTTTAAAATATGATCTGGGTTTAACGTCAGAAGAAATAGATAATATCCTGTATGATTTACATGAAGATTATTTTCTAACTGTTAGAAAAAAAGAATATAATGGACAAAGTGGTTATTTTGGAAGAAATTTTTGTAAAAATAATTTAAGACTAAGTGATAATGAATTCAAGGATCTGGTTGAAACAACTTTAGGAAAGTATCAAAAAGATAACAATTTGTAATTGTTTAAATAATTTTTGGAAAGTTAAGGGTGTCATAAATTTTTAACAAAAAATAAGATGTTCTATCCATTGAAAAAAGAAATTCAATTTACTAGGAGATTATTATGACCAAAAATATTCTACATGCAGCAGGTATCGATAAAAGTAAAAATGAACTATCAAAAATTACTGCTAATGCACTTTTTAATTTTATGAGGGAGTATTCTTATTTAGAGAATATTCTACTTAATATGTATATTTGTCCGAGATATTATCCAGAGGAAGTCGAATATTTAGATCTAAAATATAACTCAGAACCTTTAACTGAATGGTATATCCCTATGACATGTTTTTGTGATATACCGTTACACCAAATTAGTTATCATGCTGAGGGTAACCCTTTGGATCCTAATGATTTGGGCTATGGGAAGTTTTCAATAGCATTTCACAAAGAATTTGGTATAAAGAAAGGTATTCAACCTATCCATTATTTAAACGAGAATTCAATTAATTTGAAAGACCTAAGTAGTACAATGAATTTTCTGATTGACCAATATTCTTATGAAACAAGTGAAAATGTTGATGTTAGTGTTTTAACAAATTTTATTTTTGAATATATTAGAATAATTAAACCATATTGTGGAGTGATGAAACGTAAAGATCATAATAACAAGACAATAAAGGTTAAGAAAAATTTTCAAGATGAACATGAGTGGAGATATATCCCTAATATTAATCAAGCCGAACTACCTTTAATGCTTATTGATGAGAATTATAAAAAAGCAGAAGAACTGAGCCATATTTATACTGATAGTATTCTAAATACAAAAGAAGGAGTTTTGAAATTTGAAGTTGAGGATATAAGATATATATTTGTAGATAGTGTTCAGAATAGGGATAGATTAATTAACTTTATTAGAAGAAAAAAGAAGGGGAGGAGACTCTCTTTACAAGAAAAAGATGTTTTAATCTCTAAAATAATGGTTTTTGATGAATTAAAGGAGGATTGGTAAATGATTAATTCAAAATTTCAATCAGTCTTTTCAAAAAGTGATTCTAGGAAAATTAAGGCTCCTAGAGCTTTAAAAAAGCATTTAAACGAAAATGCCCCCGAAGGTTATTCATATGAATTATTTGAGGGCAGCAAAGATATATACGTTTTACGGCCTAAAAGTAATAAAGAAAAAAATAGCTTTCAAATAAGAATAAAGTTTCCATTAATATTTGAAGGTATAGAAATTAAAAGTATCGAAGAATTACTTGAAGTTATGTACCGAACACAAAAATGTTTTAAATTAGATGAAGAATTACAAAATGATCCTCCAACCATTATTCATATAGGTGGTGATAAGATTCTTAATCAATTTATTGCTTCAACAGAAGAATTTCCTGAATTACCTTCTTTGAAAATTAAAGTGGGAGGAAATGAAGTTGAGGTACCTATTAAAAGGATTCCATATCCAAGTCTTGATGAATTAAAAATAGTTTCAGAAAAGAACAGTCTTTTCAAAGTTGAAATGCTGATTAATGAAAGTTCAAGTGTAATGGAACTTACTGTGAACTTAAATTATGATATCATTGAAACTGTAGATCAATATTTCGATAATTTTGGGTATATTAGTTCTTTTAATAAAGAAGGTGTAACTATATTTGGTAAAGTTTTTCTTCCAGAAAAACATCAAACAAATGTATTTGAAAAAAATAACGAATTCTTAAATGCGTTAAGAAAACTACAAGAATATTTTGGAATTAAGTTTAAATTTCCCCATGAATTAGAGAAGGATGATATTTATTATACTCAAATACTATTTGAATCTTTTGTAAATAACAGAATGGTCTCCATTGGAAATAATGATCAAGTTAGTTTTCTATTTGAAAAAGAAAAATTTGATTTTAGTAACCCATATTTAGAAAAAGATAAAGAACTAGGTGTGGTTCTTCATAATGAATTATCACTAGAGTTGTTTGGTACAAATATCAAAATAATGGAGTACAAAGTTTATCCTCGAATGAATTTTGAAAAAATAATAACTGAGAATGAAGAAGTGAGAGTTATATTTAATCTACCTCCTAATAGTAGATATTATATAAGATACTATCCTGATTTAATAAGTGAAGATGAAACAAAGGAAATTGACAACCTATTATTTGAGTTGACTAAAACTGCAATTGAAATTGAAAGAATCAACTTCTCTTAAAATGTAACCTGAGTGTAATAGTGGATTATTTTATATAGTCTGATACGGTTGAAATCATTTTAATTATCTATAACAAACAGAAATGTAAATTTTCCTTTTTTAATGAAACTTATATAAATTTTATGAAATAAAAGCGCAGAAATTAGCTATTGAAAGTTGATATAAAGTTATTCTTTAACTGTATGAAATTTAACCTTGTCAAACCAGGCTTGAAAAAAGCTCGTAAAGCATCACAATTCTCAAAACGTTAATCAACACGATTATATCAACGTTTACAGACATTCAGGAATTTTCTCTTGGATGTCTTTTTTTGATTTGCTTAAAAATTTAAAAACTATGGGAAATAGCAGGATATCAGTGCTTTTCAGAGTTTTCATTATGTAGTCTTCAATATCTAAATTTTAGATGTTAACATCGCTAATAAGGTTTGTCTGTTTTTTTGGACGCACCAAAAATGGTGCATATCTCTTTTTTGTGCTATAATAGGAAATAATTTAAGGAGGACCCTCATGATCGGAGAAAATATTAAAACGTTACGCAAGGCACATAACCTAACTCAGCCTGAGTTCGCAAAGATTGTTGGTATCTCTCGAAATAGTCTGAGTCGTTATGAAAATGGGACAAGTTCAGTTTCGACAGAATTAATAGATCGTATCTGCAAGAAATTTAATGTTTCCTATATCGATATCGTAGGAGAGGAAAAAATGCTCACACCAGTAGAAGATTATCAGTTAACTCTGAAAATTGAAGTGATTAAAGAACGAGGGGCGAATATCTTAGCGCAACTTTATCGTTTTCAAGATGAACAAGGAATTGCATTTGATAATACTTCGAATCCTTGGGTTCTAATGAGCGATGATTTGTCTGATTTGATTAACACGAGGATTTATCTTGTTTCAACTTTTGAGGATATTGAGCGATTTAATGGCTATTTGGATGGTATTGAACGTATGCTAGAACAAGCTAGTCATCTGGTGGTGGCTTAATGAAGCTAGAAGAATTTAGTCAAGATAATTTTGAACAAGCCTCCAAACGACTCGTTCGTTCTTTAACTCGTGGAAAAACAACCTCATCTCATCCTAAGGCTATTTTGCTCGGTGGACAGAGTGGTGCTGGGAAAACAACGATTCATCGTATTAAACAAAGGGAATTTCAAGGTAATATCATTATCATTGATGGGGATAGTTATCGCTCTTTTCATCCGAACTACCTTGGCCTACAGGAAAAGTATGGCAAAGATAGTGTGGATTATACCAAAGTATTCGCGGGACAAATGGTTGAATATCTTGTAGATGAGTTGAGTAAAACAGGTTATCATTTATTAATCGAGGGTACCTTGAGAACAACAGAAGTTCCCCGAAAAACGGCCCAATTATTGGCAACTAGAGGATATCAAGTCTCACTTGCACTGATTGCGACCAAGCCAGAGTTGTCCTACCTTAGCACCTTGATACGTTACGAAGAGCTTTATACTATAAATCCTAGTCAAGCTAGAGCAACTTCTAAAGCACACCATGATGGAATTGTAGAACATTTAGTTGATAACTTACGGGAGTTAGAAAATGACAAGATTTTTAATCAAATTCAAATTTATCAAAGAGATCAATCGTGTGTTTATGATTCGCAAGTAGACGAAACCTCAGCAGCAGAAGTTCTACACAAATGCCTATTTGGAAAATGGAGTAAGGTGGAGGAAGAGATGTTGAAGTTGGGACAGGAACGATTGAGAGAATTAATGGAAATGAAAAAAGATATGATTGATGGAAATTAAAAAAATCTATATTCAACATTATCGTTTATTAAACGATTTTTCTTTAGAGTTGAAAAATGATTTATCCTTAATTGTGGGTAAAAATAATTGTGGCAAGACTTCGGTTTTATCTGTGTTAGAAAAAATATTCAATAAAAATTCCAATCGCAATTTGGTATGGGAAGATATTAACTTAAATCATAGGAGGGAAATCTTTGAGGATATAAAGAGAGTCTCTGATATTCCTGATTCGGAATTATCGTCTATTTTAGGGATTAATCTTCAAATTTGGATTCAATACTCAGAATTAGATTCTTATCAAAATATCCAAGGATTTATGATGGATTTAAATCCCGAAAATAATTTTATTATTCTTGAATTTTCGTATATAATTCCTACTCAAAAGCTTCGCGAGATAAGTAGTTTGACTTGTGATTTTGCAGATGATTTTTCAAAATTTGAATCATTTATGAAGAAAAATCTGAATAAATTTTTCGAAATACAGATTTATTCACGTGGATATAATCCCATTACTCAAGAAATGACAGAAGAAAAGTCTGATTTACATGAAATGAAAGATGTTCATAAAATTATTAAAGTAAGAGGGATTAGTGCTAGTCGAGAAGTATCTAATAAAGAAAATAACCATTCATTATCTAAGACATCAAATCGATTTTATAAATTAAATAATGGCGAAGAAATTAACAGTAAAGCAAATAATTTACTGCAATCTGCTATTTTAAAGGCAGATGAAACTTTAACCAGAGCATATAGTGGTGATGATAGCGTCGAAGGAATTTTTACTTCAGTCTTTGAACGCGTCAAAAGATTTGGTGGAAATGATAGTGAATCAGAGTTAGCAATTCATTCATCACTGTCTGAGAAAGATATTTTAAGTAATAATACGACACTGTATTATAAGCATGACGATAGTCTATTACCTGAAACATATAATGGTTTGGGATATTTAAATTTATATGGAATCATTTTTGAAATTGAAACTTTAATGGCAGATATAAAAAACTAACCTGCTGATATTAACCTAATATATATTGAAGAACCAGAATCACATACACATCCACAATTACAGTATATTTTTATCAAGAATATTAAAGATTTGCTAAAGGAACACAATGATGAACTAAAAGAAAGTGGAGATTTTAGTTGTATTCAAACTTTAATTACAACTCATTCCTCTCATATAGTTTCTGATTGTAACTTTGATGATCTAATTTATTTTAAACGTGATAACGGTACAGCAGTATCAAAGGCTTTTAATTCATTGAAAGAAGAATATGGTGATGAACAACTAGGATATAAATTTGTAAAGCAGTACCTTACTCTCAATAGTAGTGAATTATTTTTTGCTGATAAAGTCATTTGTGTTGAAGGTGATACAGAAAGGATTTTAATTCCTACGATGATGCAAAAGGTAGATACAACCAATCCAATAAATCAAGCTTCTAATACAATGCCATTGCTTTCTCAAAATATTTCAATCATTGAAACAGGTGCCCATTCACAAGTGTTTAGGAAGTTATTTGATTTTTTAGGAATAAAAGTATTGATAATTACGGATATTGATCCAGCAAATAAAAATGAAAAAAATCGCTTGACTTCTTGCTCAGCAGTAGATGCTACCTCTACGACAAATACTTCAATTAAAAGTTTTTTTGATATTTCTGGAGATGAAGTTTTTTCAATAGTAGCCCAAAAGAGTTCTGCAGAAAAAATAACATCAGATGATAGAATTCGTATTGCATATCAAATTCCCGAAGATGAAAATAGTTATCAGCCTGCTAGTTTTGAGGATGCTTTTATCAGTTTAAATAAACAATTCATTATTAATCAAAAAGCTGGTTTTATTCAATTTGAAGCTTTAAAAGACTTTGATGATAGTGAAATAGAAGATTTCTATAAATTTGCTAGGGATAAAGTAAACAAAAAATCTGCATTTGCATCAAGTTTATTATATTTTGAAGGTGAAGAAAATACTTGGAAAGTACCTAACTATATTTCGGAGGGATTATTATGGTTGAGAGAACAGTAGAACCAGAGGTAGAAAAAGTACTTGAAGTAATAAAACAAGGTCAAAATTTTATTCTTGAGGGTGGTGCTGGGAGTGGGAAAACTTATTCATTAATTTCCATTATTGAAAAAATATCTATGGAAGAACCAAAAAAATCGATTGTATGCATCACTTATACTAACAATGCTGTTGCAGAGATTAGAGCTAGAATCATTAATGATAATTTACGGGTTTCAACAATTCACGATTTTATATGGCATGTCATTGAAAATTTCCAAAAAGAGATTAAAGAATGTCTTGTTGAGTTAATAAATGATGATGCACAAATCTTATTTGTTGCTCCAAAGGAAGTATTAGGTGAGGAACTTATTTCGCTTGATTACTTTGATGGTGTTCGTGTTGAATATACTGAATGGTATTCTATGAGCATAACTGAGCAAAATAAAGTTCAAATAAGTCATGACCATATTCTTATAGTTGCTGAAAAAATGTTTTCTAAATATAAGAAGTTGAGTGATATTTTAAAGGATACTGCAAACTATATTTTTGTTGACGAGTATCAAGATACGAGTCCCTTAGTTGTAAAAATTTTGTTAGAGCATCTCAAAAAGAGTACTAGAGATAATATTGTTGGTTTTTTTGGAGATTCAATGCAGTCTATCTATGACTCAGGCGTGGGAAACATAGATTCCTATGGCCTTGAAAAAATACAAAAAAATCAAAATAGACGTAATCCACAAAAAGTTATTAATTTAGCGAATAAATTTAGAAGTGATGGATTAGTTCAGGTTCCTTCAAGTGATGTAGCTGCTCCGAACATGAATAATGGTAATGTAATTCAAGGATCGGTGAAATTCATCTATGGCGATGGAATTAATCATCTTGAAGATCTTAGAAATAGCAAACTATTTAAGGACTTAGAGTTTGATATACCACAGAAAACAAAGGAGTTGCGATTAACACACAAACTTAATGCGGAAATGGCAGGATTTTCTAGACTATTTGAATTATATAATTCTGATTTGCTTGTGAAATTAATTACAGATATGAAGAAAAAAATTAATGCAAGTGAGATAGTTGATAAAGGAGAATCTTTTGAAGAATTAGTAGAAGAAGCTCAAATAGTTGTTAGAAGGGGTGGTCCATTAATAATTGATGTTGTCAAATCTACCCCAGACCTTTTAGCTATTTACGATGAAATTAAGACGTTTTCGTTTGAAGAAGTGATTAGTAAGAGTAAAGTTAATAAAGATTCCTTATTGGCTTATAAATTTAATGGTTTAAGTAGTAGGTATGAGGCAGGTACAGATAGAGATAGGATTCTTAAAAGATTAGATTTAATCTATGAACTATTAGAACTATATAAAATAGGTAAGCATAATGAATTTTTACGTATTACGAAATTTAAAGTAACTTCGACAAAAGATAAAATTAGTCTATCTAAAGTTATGACAGAAATCTCAGATGATGATATAACAGTTGGAAAAGTTATAGAGCTTGCAGAGGAAAATGAATTAATTTCAAAGGATGACCTATTTACTAATTTTATTGAAAATAGGGGATATTATTTATGGTCACGACTTAAGATATTACCATTTCAAGAATATGTAAATAGTATCGCTTATCTTAGAGAATATGTATCTGTTATAACTCAGCATAAGGTTAAAGGCAGTGAATATGAGAATGTCTTAGTTTTGTTAGATAATGGAAGATGGAGTCAATATAATTTTAATTCTCTATTTGGCAAAGGTTCAGCTAATGAGAATGTTCAAAACAGAACTAAGAAACTATTTTATGTTACAATCACTAGAGCAATGAAAAATTTAATTGTTTATATGCCAAGTAATGATCAACAGATTGTTGAAAAAGCTAAAGATTATTTTGAACAGAGTGATATTGTTAATGTTCTGTCATTAGTTGATGAGTAAATAAACTTTAACAATTGTTGAACTTAATGTTGAAGGAGCAATTATGATTACATTGGAAAATGATTTACTTGAATTTGATATTACAGGAATTTTAGGCTATGAAATCAATCAACATATTGATTTTTATAATACTGGAGTCGAAGAAGCTTATGCGGCAATAAAAAATAAAGATGACAGAACAGCACTGTCCATTTTAAGAATATTAAAATCACAACTAGACATAGAGTATAAGTATTTTGATTCTAAAAGGTTTTGGGATTTTGGTGCATTAAACGATGCTTATAGTTATGTTGATGGTATAAAAAGAGCTAGTCGAGCATTGGTGGGAGCACCCAATTATCGAAATATGAAATCCATGCTTTATGACATTCAAGATTATATGACTAGAACAAGGTTTGACGATGATAGGTATTACGGGAACATATTCGCTTTAGCTGTTGACAGATATTTAGATGAGATGATGCCTTCGGAACGTCATTCGCGTTTAGGAATATTCCTTCAAGGGATTAGAACATTTTACCATCGACCAGGAAAAGGTACAGCAAAACAATGTCATGCTCTATCTAAAGGTCTCCGTTCCAAGGATATAGAACCTTTTGTCTTCATAGAGTATATTGAGAAATATTTGCGATAATTTATAATGCACTCCGTATATCAAATGTACAAAACAATAACAATTCAAATGGTGTGAACTTTTGGTAAAATATAGCTCAATTTGTGTATTTTTAGGGTAAAATTCACACCATTCAATTGAAAGTTATTCAAATTAGATGAAATATTTCTTTCTTAAAATGTGGGGAAACATTGATATTAAGCATATATTGAAATTCATTCAAATGCGAGATGTTCAAAAAGGGATTGAAATTTTATTGTCAATCCCTTTTTTAGATAAAGAAAATAATAATGGTGCTAATTAGGATTAATACCTAAATAAGTTTTAATTTTCTTTTCAAGAAAATCAATATGTTGGTTAATTTCAGTTTGTTGCTTATGAAGTTCATCAAGTTGAAAAAATAGTAGTCTAAGTCGTTGAGGAATTGTGGAGTCTCCTTTATATCTTAGGTCAGCGTATTCTTGCATATTTTTAATAGACATTCCCGTCTTTTTTAATCTAATAATGAATTGAGTCCACGCTATATCAGAGTCATCATAGTATCTACGATTATTTTCTTCTCTGTGTGAGTAAATCAATTTTTCTTGCTCATAGTATCGAAGTGTGGGAATAGGAAGTCCAGTTTTTTTAGCAAATTCTCCAATAGAATAGTGAGCCATAATATTCCCCCCTTTATTTTTTATTATTTTAGCATAATTTTTAAAAAAATCAAAAAAATTTCAGTTTTCTCTTGACATAAAGTGCACTTTACTATGTAAAATACATAGTATCAAAGGAAAATGAAGCATTTGCTGCACAATCAATAGCTTGCATAAGACAATTGGGAATCAATGATATGGATAAGGTTAATCCTAAGAGTGGTGCCATTGCTTTAGGGCATCCAGTTGGAGCTTCAGGAAGCAGAATACTGGCTACTCTAATTTATGAGTTGATTGAAAATAAAGGAAATTATGGAATCGCTTCTTTGTGTATCGGTGGCGGAATGGGAGCAGCGACTCTTATAAAAAATGCAAATAGCAATCTGTAAAGGAGAAAATAGTATGGAACAAACGAAGAATTATACTTGTATTACTGGAGCCAGTGCTGGTATAGGAGCGGAGACAGCAAGACAATTTGCAAAATTAGGAACGAATCTTATTTTAATTGCTCGGCGTCAAGAACGACTAGAAGAATTGAAGCAAGAGATTTTGAACCATTATCCGGATTTAGATGTTGTTATTAAAGTTGTTGATTTATCGAAGTCCAGTAATGTTTTTGCTCTTTATGAAAGCTTGAAAAAATATCACATTACTACTCTAATAAATAATGCTGGTTTTGGAAATTATGATAAGGTTGAATCTCAAGATTTAGAAAAGATAATAACATTAATCCATCTAAACATTGAAGCTTTAACAATTCTATCAACTCTATATGTGAGAGATTATAAAGATTGTAAAGGCGCTCAATTGATTAACTTATCATCTAGAGGCGGATACATGATGGTTCCAAATGCAGTTACATACTGTGCAAGTAAATTTTATGTCAGTGCTTTTACAGAAGGCTTGGCATTGGAACTAGAGGCAAATCAACATCAATTAAAAGCTAAGGTTTTAGCTCCAGCTGCCACAAAAACGGAATTCGGTCAAGTTGCTACAGATTCTAAAGAATATGATTATGATGAGCATTTTGCTAAATATCACACAAGTGAAGAGATGGCACAATTTTTGATGGAATTATATCAAAGTGACAAAGTTGTTGGTTTAGTTGATGTTACAAATTTTGAATTTCATCTTAGCGGACCACTACTTAAACATTAATTATTTTAATAAATATAGATAATGTGGTATCGATTAATAGTTGCAGTCGTTTTATGATAAGAAGAAAGCTTCTGAAACGTTAGATTTCAGAAGCTTTTTGTATTTAAGTTTTGAGTAAGTTATAATTTTCTGTGATATTTAGGATATTTAAAAAATATACAAGTGTTTTTGTAGATTAATTTACAATTTTTCCAGTATTTTACCAAGTAGTTCTTCTAACTTTCCTAAGTCCCCATAGACTGTCCCATCCATATAAAGATTGTAAACTTCATCATCTTGTTCCACGCGTATTTGTGCAGAGTATCCTTTTGATAATGCTAAGGAACGAATGACTTCTCGTTGAGTTCGTCCATTCCCTTCTCGAAAGGGATGGAAATAATTAAGATTATCAAGAATTTTTGCTAATTGTTTAATAATCTCATCTTTTGAATTAGCAGTTTGATAATAGGTATGAATAAGGCGGTTTATATATGCTTGGGCAGTACTGAAAGATTGTATTGACATAAAAGGATTCCCATTTTTTGAGATATTCACCTTGCGAAATTGTCCCGCCCAAGCATAGACATCTTGAAATAAATATTTATGAATGGCTAAAATATCACTAATGGAGTAGACTTCTATGGTTTTCAAGCGCAAGTCTGCAAGCCTTCTAGTAACGAATAAATGCTCATTCCGGTAGGCTTCTTCAATATTTGTAATATTTTGTTTGTTGATTAAGACTGTAGAATTTGGATAGGTATATTGGTGATTGGGGTCAATGTACTCATAGCCTTCGTATTGATTTTTAACCAATATTCAATTCCTTTCGTCTGTTGATAACATAAGTTTTTAAGTCAATCACATCTTGAACAGTAGGTTCATAATTTTCAATCATTGATGACCCAATAGCATACCAGACAGTATCAAAATCTGAAAAGTTATCAAAGGGAATCCCTAAAATTGTTAATTCTTCTTTATTTACATCAAGAGTCATGGCACACCTCCTTGTATAGAGTTATCCTTATTATACCATAAAATCGGTATTTTCACCTAAAGGATAGAGACTGTTATTAAAGTATGAATTTATGATAAAATAATTTTATTATAAAAAGAAATAACAGAGGTATAGCATGGAGCCATATATTACAGAAGCTTTAGTAAAAGCAGGGATTGAGTTGGGAACTCTAACATTTAAGGGAACAACAACACTAGTGAATAGTAAAATTCAATCATTAAAGGAAGAACGTAACGCCGATAAATTACGAAATACTTATGATGAAATTGTAAATGAGTTACTTTCGGAACGAGAACAGGCAATTAGAATTGCTCAGGCATATAAAGAAGAATATGAAAAAGTACATATTGACGATAAAGATATCGAGTATTTGCACAACACTTTAGAACGGGTTATTTCTCTTCTATCTTCATTTACCAATGTTGAAGATGGGAAAGAAGATTCAATGAAACAATTGGTTGCTTTACTTAATAAGGATACTTTAAAGACTATGTAATTATTAGGATTTAATTACAAGGAGGCGATAGGAGAACCTTTAACGGAGGTTTGCTCAAATGCTATAAGAAATAAATTAGGAAGTCTATCATCTAAGAAAAATGTACGTAACAAAAAATAATTGAACCAATGGTGTGAACTTTTTGGTAAAATCTAGCTCAATTCGTTTATTTTTAGGGTAAAATTCACACCATTCAATTGAAAGTTATTCAAATTAGATGAAATATTTCTTTCTTAAAAACATGGGGAAACATTGATATTAAGCACATCTTGAAACTTATTCAAATAGAAATGTTTCCAACCAGGTCATACGCAAAGTTTTTATTTGTACCAAATTGAATTTTATTCTATTTGTATATGAAATCTCATTTAGTTAAATTACCTTTAAATTCGGTATATTATTGTTGATTGTAGCTCGTTAAAACAATTAGAATGCTTGCAATCGGCATAGGAAGAAACGGCTTTGAAGGAGCGAGACGACGAATGATGGTGATAACCGATTCGTTCTGTCTCGCTCTTTTTTTGACCGCATAGGCGCCATTTTTGACCGCTTAGTCAAAAGTCCTTGTCTCCAATATGGGCTTTCTGCTATCATAGAATCATCAAAGGAAGCAATACTTCCAATTAATGAAAAAGAGGTATATGATGATGAAAAAATTACTTGGACTTGGATTTATTCTGGCAGCTCTTGCGGTTGTCACAATGGGAATGGTTGGCTTTCCAAAGATCGATGTGAATATCTGGCCTTTATTCCCCGTTCTCTTATTTGCCTTCTTCACTCTTGAAAATCTGATGAAACAGGACTACAAGGCAAGTGTTATCTGCGCTTTGATCGCGTTGATGATCGCAAACGCGATCTACGATCTCTTGCCGGTTTCAAATGGCTTAGTGATCACAGCGGGTGTCCTTACTTGCGTGGGTCTTAGTTTTCTTTTGCCGGATAAGAATAGCAACAAATAAAGTAAAGAGACTGGGACAAAAGTCCTAGCCTCTCAATTGTCTTTGGATTGTCGAGCAAGACGCAGTGGTTGAGTGGGCTCTACTACGCTGATTTCATCAGCTTTTACAGCCCTACTCAACTATGCGGAGGTGGGACGACGAAATCGAATTCTAACGAATTACCGATTTCTGTCCCACTCTCTCTTTTACTTCTCAAAAACTACCTCTTGATGGGCAAAATGTGCCACTTACTGAAAAGCCCTTGTTTTGTTTTCAACAGCTGTTATAATGGTACTATCAAAACGTTGGGAAAGGAGTTTTATGAAAGTTAGAATCGAATTGGATCCATCAATGGATGAACCTGAGATCTTGATTCGAGCCCCGCGCTTGACCCCGGAGTTGACCCAGCTGCAAGAGAGAATCCTAGAACAAAAAGTCGCTCCATTAGCCTTCTACAAGGACCGAAGTGAGTATTTTCTAGATGTAGCATCGATCCTCTTTTTTGAGACGGATGGGGAGAAGATTTTTGGACACACCAAGGATGAGGCCTATGAGGTCAAGCAGAAGCTCTATGAGTTGGAGGAGCTGCTTCCCATCGCCTTTTGTCGGATTTCCAAATCCACCATTGTCAACGCAAAGCAGATCTACTCTCTGGAAAAGTCTTTTTCAGGGACCAGCACGGTCAATTTCTACCAGACCCATAAGCAGGTCCACGTATCTAGACGCTACTATCAACTCTTAAAAGAACGACTAAATGAAATGAGGTAATATCATGAGAAAAAAATTAATCGGAGTATTCTTAATCTTATTAGCAGCCTTACTCCTCTTACAAGGCTATTTTGTAAAATGGGATATCAGCATCTGGACCTTAGCTTGGGTCACCTTGCTTGCAGTCCTGTCCCTCTCTAGTTTCTTGAAACGCCATTTTGGTTGGGGCTTCATCTATGGACTTTTAGCTCTCTTTTGTCTCAATGGGCAATACCATTTCCTTCCGGTGTCAAATTCAGTTGTCATCCTTTCTTCAATTCTCGCTGTGATTGGACTTAACATCTTGTTCAAACCCTCTAAGAAAACAAAAGCCCGCCTAGCTTCCTATTCTGCTGGGTCCATGAGTAAGTCTGATGGCAATGACATCGATGTCACTTTTTCCACAGTGACAAAATATCTCAATGACCAACACTTTACCCACGGAAGTGCAGATGTGAGTATGGGAGAAGCATCGGTTTATTTTGACAATTGCCACATCGAAGGTCCTTCTGCTCAGTTTGTTGTCGATGTTTCCCTTGGAAGTTTGAGCCTCTATGTGCCAAGTGATTGGCGCGTCCATGTTAATGTGGATAATTCCCTTTCAGCGATCCAACATCAGGAAAATCCAAGTACTCTCACTAGCAAGGATTTCTACATTACGGGCGATGTTTCCTTAGGAAATCTGGAAATTATCTATGTAGGCACGAATTCGTTTTCTTAAGCCAGAAATGAAAAACTTTGTCCAAAAGCTTGCCAAGAGAGATTTTTTTTGGTAATATAGTACGGTATGTGGTGCTAGCACATCCGTTATATTAGATCTAATAGGAGGAAACACAGAAATGGCTAAAGTATGTTATTTCACAGGTCGTAAGACTGTATCAGGTAACAACCGTTCACACGCTATGAACCAAACAAAACGTGCCGTAAAACCAAACCTTCAAAAAGTAACTGTCCTTATCGATGGTAAACCTAAAAAAGTTTGGGCTTCAGCTCGTGCATTGAAATCTGGTAAAGTAGAACGCGTTTAATAAAGAATATAGAACCTCATAGAGGTTCTTTTCTTTTTCTCTAGAGACAGCTGTCACAGCGGGAGAAGAATAGTCCCTACCCTTTTACAGTTGACCTCTTTTATGGTAAAATAGAATATAAAATACTTTTGAGGTAGAAATTATGACAGTAAAAATCAATACAAAGGACGGTCAAATTGAATTGACTGATGAGGTTATCGCAACTGTTGTAGGCGGTGCTGCTACTGAGATCTTCGGTGTGGTTGGAATGGCCAGCAAAAATGCGATCAAAGATAATTTCCAAGCCCTCCTAGGGAAAGAAAACTTCTCTAAAGGTGTTGTTGTCAAAACAACGGAAGCAGGAACTATCGCAGTTGATGTTTACACTGTTTTGAGCTATGGAACAAAAATTAGCGAAGTCTCAAAAAATATTCAAGAACGTGTGAAATTTAGTTTGGAAAATCAACTTGGAATCACTACGGATACTGTGAATGTCTATATTCAAAATATCAAGATTGTGGGAGAATAATCGTGGCTAATATTACTACAAGTTTATTTCAAGAAATGGTTCAAGCGGGGGCTACGCGCTTAAATAAACAAGCGGAATATGTAAACTCTTTGAACGTCTTTCCTGTACCAGACGGGGACACAGGAACCAATATGGGAATGACCATCGAAAATGGGGCCAAAGAAGTATCTGACCGTTCTGCTTCAACTGTTGGTGAAGCAGCAGGGATCTTCGCTAAAGGACTATTGATGGGCGCGCGTGGGAACTCAGGAGTCATCACTTCTCAATTGTTCCGTGGATTTTCTCAAAGTGTCAAAGACAAAGAAGAATTGGATGGAGCAGCACTTGCAGCAGCCTTTCAGTCTGGTGTAGAAGTCGCTTATAAAGCCGTTATGAAGCCGGTTGAAGGTACCATTTTGACGGTTTCTCGTGGGGCAGCCATCGGTGCCAAGAAAAAAGCAGAATCTACCAATGATGCAGTAGAAGTCATGCGTGCAGCTCTTGAAGGGGCTAAAACAGCTCTTGCGAAGACTCCAGATATGTTGCCGGTCTTGAAAGAAGTTGGTGTGGTAGACTCTGGTGGTCAAGGTTTGGTCTTCATCTATGAAGGGTTCTTGTCAGCCCTGACAGGAGAATTCATCGCTTCTGAAGAGTTCCAAGCAACACCTGCAACCATGTCAGAAATGATCAATGCAGAACACCACAAGTCAGTCGCTGGCCATGTCGCAACTGAAGACATCAAGTTTGGTTACTGTACAGAAATCATGGTCGCTTTGAAACAAGGTCCAACTTATGTCAAAGACTTCGATTACGATGAATTCCGTAACTATTTGAACAACCTTGGGGATTCCCTATTGGTGGTGAATGACGATGAGATTGTCAAAGTTCACGTCCATACAGAAGATCCAGGTCTTGTCATGCAAGAAGGTCTTAAATACGGAAGCTTGGTGAAAGTGAAAGTTGACAACATGCGCAACCAACACGAAGCGCAAGTTGAAAAAGAAGAACGTCAAGCCAAACCAGTTGAAGAAAAAGAATATGCGATCATCGCAGTCGTTGCGGGTGATGGATTGGCTGATATCTTTAAAGCGCAAGGGGTGGATTACATCATTTCTGGTGGTCAAACCATGAACCCGTCAACAGAAGACTTTGTCAAAGCTGTTGAAGAGTTGAATGCGCGCAACATCATTATCTTGCCAAACAACAAAAATATCTTGATGGCTGCTCAATCTGCAGCAGAAGTGATTGATCAACCTGCAGCAGTTGTTGAGACCAAGACCATCCCTCAAGGATTGACTAGTCTTCTTGCCTTTGATGAAAGCAAATCGATCGAAGAGAACTACGAACGCATGAGCGCTTCATTGGGCGATGTTGTGTCTGGTAGTGTGACAACAGCGGTTCGCGATACCACTATTGATGGGCTTGAAATCCATGAAAATGATAATCTTGGAATGGTCGATGGCAAAATCGTTGTTTCAAATCCAGATATGATGGAAACCTTGGAAGAAACATTCGCTCATATGTTGGATGAAGACAGTGAAATTGTGACCATCTATGTTGGTGAAGACGGCAGTGAGGAGTTGGCAAATGAATTGGCCCAAGCCCTTGCTGAGAAGTATGAGGATGTAGAAGTGGAAATCCACCAAGGTGGCCAACCGGTCTACCCATACTTGTTTAGTGTAGAATAATTGAACAGAAGGTTCCTTTCGGAACCTTTTTTTGTATATAGATAAACGAGGAGATTCCTATGAAATCAGTGTGATTCAAAGGGATTGAGACTAAAGCGAACCCTCCACTGAGGCTTTATTCGTGAGAAAAAGGAGTTTCTGCAAAAAGTCTCACATTCATCAGATTTTTATTCAAATTGAAGAGCTTGAAAAGAGGGAGAAATGGTTTGAGCAGTGGAGTTTTTAGACAAGAAAGACGCGATATGTTATACTGGTATCAGTATGTGAAAGGAGAGTTATAAAAATGAAGAAATTTTTTGTAACCCTTGGGCTAGCCATTTTGGTATTGACTGGTTGTTCGCAATCCCAAACGAAGAAAACTACAACCGCTAGCTCATCTAGCAGTTCCTCTGTTAAAAATGAAGTAAAAAATGAAGAAAAAACCACAACCTTAGTAGGAGATATCAATGGAACAAAACACCGGGATATCATCAAGTCTAAGGGAGATAAGGTTGAAAATCTTCGCATCGAAGTGACGGCTGATCTGCCCCAACAGCTTGGGACCATTGCAGCAGAAAAGTCACCTGAAGAACTCACAGCAGCTATTCAAGCTTTGTTGGAGCAAAATGAAGACTACAAGAAGTTAAAAACCGTTCCTGGTTTTAGCTTGGAATACACAGTCACACCAGAAAAGAAATTGCTCTCAACCAGTGTGATTGACCTCAACCAAATTGATGCCAAGTCTCTAGAAGAAATTTCTTACTTCAAAGATGCTGGTCTCAATGATTTGAAAAACATGAAGGCAGATGCCTTGGTCAAGGCCTTGAAATTGCATGGCATGAAAGAAGAAGGCCAGTAAGAAGAATAGAAAAAGTCGAGTGAAGTCACTTGGCTTTTTTTTAGTGACTTTTGTCATGTGAGCGAGTGACAAAATTATCTAGTGGCTGTTATTTTCTTTCGCTATAATATAGTCAGAAAGTAAGAGGTAAGGAAAAATGAAACAATGGTTCTATAAAGTGTTTACGTTAACAGTGGTGGGGATGGTCGTCTATTTGATCTTTTCAAAGGATGATAGTCTCTATTACCATTTCCCTTGGGAATTATTTGCTGGGATTGGCATCATGAGCTGGGCGGTTCAAGAAGGATTGAAAATGATCAAGGATGTTAAAAAGGAAATGGAGCAGTGAAAAAAACGGGAGTGACCTTGGTTGTTTTTGTCATCATTCCAGCTAGCCAAGCCTGCTTGAAAGGAGAGTATCATGAGCGTCATTAGAGTAGAGAACTTGAAAAAAAGCATCAAAGGAAAAGTCATTTTAGAAGATCTTTCTTTTGTGGTTGAACGGGGGGATTGTCTGGCCTTAATCGGGCCAAACGGAGCTGGGAAAACAACCTTGATGAACTGTCTTCTGGGAGATAGGAAAGTGACTTCTGGAATCATTGAAGTAGAAGGGAAGGCTCCTGGTCATCCTCGATTAAAGGCTAGTGTGTCCTATCTCCCTCAAGAGAATGCTATCGTTCAAAAGTTAACCGTGCAAGAACTGATCAACTTCTTTCGCTCTATTTATCCCAACCCCTTAACAGGGGAAGAAATTGATGATCTATTGCGTTTTACTCCAGAACAAAAGAAGCAATTAGCCAGTAAGCTGTCTGGTGGGCAAAAGCGTCTCTTATCCTTTGTGTTGACCTTGATTGGTTGTCCGAGTCTTTTGTTTTTGGACGAGCCAACTGCTGGAATGGATACGTCTACTCGCCAACGCTTTTGGGAGATCGTCGGGCATTTAAAGGATCAAGGCGTGACCATTGTCTATTCTTCCCATTACATCGAGGAAGTAGAACATACAGCTGATCGGATCCTGGTCTTGCATCAGGGCCATTTGCTTCGGGATACGACACCTCTCGCTATGAGAAGCGAAGAGGTAGAAAAACATTTCACCCTACCTCTACGCTACCAAGCTCTAGTGGCAGAGATGGAAGGTATTGGTGAAGTGGTCATTAAACCCGATGCCCTTCAGGTTGTGACACGGGATGCCAATAGTTTGTGGACTCGATTACAAGAAGAAGGATGTTCGATCCAAGAAATCGAAGTAACCAATCGAAGTTTATTGGATTCTATTTTTGAAAATACAAAGGAAGTAGGTAGAGAAGATGAAACGCATGAAAGCTCTCGGCGTGGTTGAGTGGCATTTGACCAGTCGCCAAGCTATTTATTACTTGTTATCAATTGGGATGCCCACGGCCTTTTATCTCTTCTTTTCAGGGATGTACCAGGACACGCCAGGGGCCCCCGCTCACTTTATGAGGGATTATCTCCTCTCCATGACGGCTTTTTCCATGATGTCTACGGCTATCTTTTCTTTTCCAACCGTTCTTGAAACCGATCGACTCAATAATTGGCAAAAAGTCTTGCGCCATACCCCCGTATCTATGGTAGAATATTATCTAATAAAGGTTGTGGGTCTCTTTGTCGATTTTCTCCTATCGATTGGAGTTGTCTTTACCGTGGGCCATGTGGTGCGGCATGTGAATATGTCCCTACAGGATTGGGTCTTGTCGGCCTTTATTCTCATCCTAGGAAGCCTAGCGTTTGTGGCTCTCGGTCTGGTCTTGACCCTGCTTCCTTCTAGTCAATTGATGTCTGTTGTAGGTAATCTCCTTTACATGGGACTGGCTGTCATGGGTGGACTATGGATGCCGATTAGTCTCTTTCCAGAATGGATGCAAGCCATCGGCAAATGCTTGCCAACCTATCAATTGATGGAACTGATTAAGACCTTTTTAAACAAGGGGCAGGTTAATGTCTTTGCGAGTGCCTATTTAACCTTGTTTACCCTGGTCTTATTTGTCCTTGTTATCGTCTATCGTCGTCATTCTGAGGTTCGTTCATGATTGAAAAACTCAAACATATTCACCATATGTTTTACGTAGGCTTAATCTTTATGGCCTTTCCCTTTGCTTCTATTATCTTTGGGCAGATTCCCTGGTGGCATTTCTTTTTAGCCATCTTCTTTATGATAAGCTATCTAGGAATCCTCGTTACTGAAAATAAGAAACTGACCTGGCTTTTTTGGATTTATCTTCTGCTGTATATTGCAGGAAATACCTTTTTTGTTGGAACTAGCTTTTGTTGGTTTTACTATTATCTGAGCAATATTTTGATCTATCGTTTTGGGATTCGCGATTTTCGCTCGCCCTTTCTTTGGACGGCTGTTGGATCACTACTGATCCTTTTTGGAGCCCTATTATTTAATAGGGAGATGAGAGAAAATGATTGGCTTTTTGTCCTGATCGTCTCTTTGTTTATCGCGGTTATGACCTTTAGTATGGTTCGGATGGAGATGATGGAAGAGTTGAAAGCTGACCATGCCAAACAAAACGCCCAGATCAATCTCTTGCTGGCAGAAAACGAGCGCCATCGGATTGGCCGTGATCTGCATGACAGTCTAGGACACACCTTTGCCATGCTCAGTGTCAAGGCGGACCTAGCTGATCAATTCTTAGCATTGGGTCAGGTTGAGAAGGCCCAGGAACAGGTGCAAGAGATTCAAGCCATCAGTCAAGAGTCCATGCACCAAGTCCGAGAGATTGTCGAGAACTTGAAGCAGCGAACCCTGGCAAGAGAGCTAGAAACCGTCAAGCAAATGCTGGAAGTAGCTCAAATCAAAGTGGAGATTCAGAACGAGCTTGATACTGCTAGCATCTCGCCGATCCTAGAATCTGCTCTGGCTATGGTATCTCTGGAATTAGCTACCAATATGATCAAACATGCCAAAGCGACGCAAGCTCTTCTCTCTTATCGCTCCACCGAGACAGGTGTGGAAATGGTCGCAGAAGATAATGGCATCGGCTTTGCCACAGTCTCCGATAAAGACCTGCACTCGATTCGCGAACGGATTGCCTTGTTGGGAGGAGAGCTGGAGATCAGTCATCAACACAAGCCGACCCGGATAGAAATACGGATCCCCTATCAAGAAAGGAAATAAGATGCGCTTATTAGTTGCTGAAGACCAAAGTATGTTGCGCGATGCTCTCTGCCAGCTCTTGCTCCTGCAAGAGGATGTGGAAGATGTCTTGCAGGCTGGCGATGGACAAGAGGCCATTCGTTTACTCGGAACACATCCAGTCGATATTGCGATTTTAGATATCGAAATGCCCATCAAAACAGGGTTAGAAGTGTTGGAATGGGCTAAAAGTCAACAACCCCAGCTCAAGGTCGTAATCGTTACCACCTTTAAGCGACCGGGCTATTTTGAGCGGGCTCTCAAGGCTGGAGTAGATGCCTATGTCTTAAAAGAACGCCGCATCACAGATTTGATGGCGACTCTTCATGCAGTTTTAGCAGGGCAAAAAGAATATTCGCCTGAATTAATGGAAGGGATCTTGACCCATCCCAATCCTCTAAGTCCTCAAGAAAAGGCGGTTTTAAAAGAAGTCGCTAAAGGGGCTTCTAACCAAGAAATTGCCGATCGCTTATTTCTTTCAAACGGAACCATCCGCAATTATATGTCGGCTATTTTGACCAAGTTGGATGCGGAAAATCGGACGGAGGCAGCAAAGATCGCCCAAGAAAAGGGTTGGTTATAAGGAAGAAAAGTTTCTAGGATTTCCTAGAGACTTTTTTGTGATAGACTTAGCAATTCTTGAAAGACTCTCATTATTCGGATTTGGATAGAAAATTCAGAAAATTTACTATTTTTCCTTGAAATATTTTCTAAAAATGGTATGATAGTAGCATGCTAATTTGATATACAAAGTACTGGAAAGGAGAGACATGGAGAAAATTACCTTAGAAACTGCGAAAACCGGTTCAGAGCTCGTTCTTGAAACCCTGCGTGATTTGGGCATTGACACGATTTTTGGTTATCCTGGTGGAGCGGTTTTGCCTTTATACGATGCCATCTATAGCTTTGAGGGTATCCAGCATATCTTGGGTCGTCATGAACAAGGATGCTTGCATGAGGCTGAAGGCTACGCTAAATCAACTGGAAAGCTGGGTGTCGCAGTCGTCACTAGTGGACCGGGGGCGACCAATGCCATTACAGGGATTGCAGATGCCATGAGCGATAGCGTTCCTCTACTAGTTTTCACTGGTCAAGTCAATCGTGCTGGGATCGGGAAAGACGCCTTCCAAGAAGCGGATATTGTGGGAATTACCATGCCCATCACCAAGTACAACTATCAAGTACGTGAGACGGCAGATATTCCACGAATCATCACCGAAGCTGTCCATATCGCGACGACCGGCCGTCCTGGTCCGGTGGTGATTGACCTTCCAAAGGATGTGTCTGCTTTAGAGACAGATTTTATCTATGAACCAAGTGTGAAGCTTCCAAGCTACCAGCCTACCATTGAACCCAATGAATTGCAGATCAAAAAGATTTTGAAGCAATTGAGTAAGGCTAAAAAACCAGTTCTTCTTGCTGGTGGTGGAGTGAGTTACGCTGGAGCTGCAAAAGAGTTGATTGCTCTAGCAGAGCGCTATCAGATTCCAGTAGTGACCAGTCTTTTAGGTCAAGGAACGATTGCGACCAGTCATCCTCTTTTCCTAGGGATGGGAGGAATGCACGGATCCTTCGCGGCCAATATCGCTATGACAGAGACGGATTTCATGATCAGTGTTGGTTGTCGATTTGACGACCGTTTGACAGGTAATCCAAAGACTTTCGCTAAAAATGCTAAGGTTGCCCATATCGACATTGATCCTGCAGAGATTGGGAAGATCATTGCTGTCGACATTCCTGTGGTTGGCGATGCAAAGAAAGCCTTGCAGCAGTTGCTAGCAGAGCCGACGGTTCATAACAACACAGAAAAATGGATCGAAAAGGTGACCCAAGATAAGAACCGAGTTCGTTCATATGACAAGAAGGAGCGGGTTGTGCAGCCACAAGCTGTGATTGAACGCATCGGAGAGTTGAACATGGGGGACGCTATTGTCGTCACAGACGTTGGACAACACCAAATGTGGGCAGCTCAATACTATCCTTACCAAAATGAGCGACAATTGGTGACATCTGGTGGTCTAGGAACGATGGGATTCGGTGTTCCTGCAGCTATCGGAGCGAAAATTGCCAATCCAGATAAAGAAGTTGTTCTCTTTGTCGGAGATGGTGGTTTCCAAATGACCAACCAAGAATTGGCGATCTTAAATATTTATAAGGTTCCGATCAAGGTCGTTATGCTCAACAACCACTCGCTTGGAATGGTCCGCCAATGGCAAGAAGCCTTCTATGATGGTCGGACGTCAGAGTCAGTCTTTGATAGCCTTCCGGATTTCCAATTGATGGCGCAAGCCTACGGGATCAAGAATTATAAATTTGATAATCCTGAAACTCTTGAGAAGGATTTGGAAGTCATCACAGAAGATGTACCAATGTTCATCGAAGTAGACATTTCTCGGAAAGAGCATGTTTTACCGATGGTACCAGCTGGTAAGAGTAATCATGAGATGTTGGGGGTGAAGTTTAATGCGTAGAATGTTAACAGCCAAACTTCAAAACCGCTCAGGTGTTCTGAACCGCTTTACTGGAGTCTTGTCGAGACGTCAGGTCAATATCGAAAGTATCTCTGTTGGAGCAACAGAAAACCCTAATGTATCGAGGATTACCATTATCATTGATGTTGCTTCGCATGATGAAGTAGAGCAAATCATCAAACAGCTCAACCGCCAGATTGATGTGATTCGCATTCGTGATATCACAGATAAACCACACTTGGAGCGTGAAGTGATCTTGGTGAAAGTTTCTGCACCAGCTGAGAAGCGGGCAGAAATATTGGCCATTATCCAACCTTTCCGTGCGACCGTGGTCGATGTGGCTCCAAGCTCTATCACCGTTCAAATGACGGGAAATGCAGAAAAGAGCGAAGCCCTTATTCGGGTTATTCGTCCGTATGGGATTAAAAACATCGCCCGCACCGGTGCAACTGGATTTACTCGAGATTAATTCTCACCTTAACATTGTTAACTCCGCCTTAAAAAGGCAAATAATAAAATAGAAAAGAGATTTTACTTATGGCAGTTCAAATGGAATACGAAAAAGACGTTAAAGTTGCAGCATTAAACGGTAAGAAAATTGCTGTGATCGGTTATGGTTCACAAGGACATGCGCATGCACAAAATTTGCGTGACTCAGGTCATGATGTCATCATCGGTGTACGTCCAGGTAAATCATTCGATAAAGCAAAAGAAGATGGTTTTGATACCTATACAGTAGCAGAAGCGACTAAATTGGCAGACGTGATCATGATTTTGGCTCCGGATGAAATCCAACAAGAATTGTACGAAACAGAAATTGCGCCAAATCTTGAAGCGGGTAATGCTGTTGGTTTTGCACACGGATTCAATATCCACTTTGAATTCATCAAAGTTCCAGCGGATGTCGATGTCTTTATGTGTGCACCGAAAGGACCAGGTCACTTGGTTCGTCGTACTTATACTGAAGGATTTGGTGTACCAGCACTTTACGCAGTCTATCAAGATGCTACAGGTAATGCGAAAGATATCGCTATGGACTGGTGTAAAGGTGTTGGTGCGGCACGCGTTGGTCTTCTTGAAACAACCTACAAAGAAGAAACGGAAGAAGATTTGTTCGGAGAACAAGCTGTACTTTGTGGTGGTTTGACTGCCCTTATCGAAGCTGGTTTTGAAGTATTGACTGAAGCCGGTTATGCTCCAGAATTGGCATACTTTGAAGTTCTTCACGAAATGAAATTGATTGTGGACTTGATCTACGAAGGTGGCTTCAAGAAAATGCGTCAATCAATCTCTAACACTGCTGAATACGGTGACTATGTATCAGGCCCACGTGTAATCACTGAACAAGTGAAAGAAAATATGAAAGCTGTTCTTGCTGACATTCAAAATGGTAACTTCGCTAACGACTTTGTTAACGACTACAAAGCTGGACGTCCAAAATTAACTGCTTACCGTGAACAAGCTGCTAACCTTGAAATTGAAAAAGTTGGTGCTGAATTGCGTAAAGCGATGCCATTCGTTGGTCAAAACGACGATGACGCCTTCAAAATCTACAACTAATTGTCTGTAGAAGACTAAGCAAGTTGGGACACCCTGGCTTGCTTTTTTGATCAATACACAAGAGGTATGAAATGATAACAGCAAAAGATGTGGCTAAGGCCCATAAAATATTAAGAGGAGTCGTTGTTAATACGCCCCTTGAATACGACCACTATTTATCTGAAAAATATGGGGCAAAGATATATTTGAAAAAAGAAAACGCCCAACGTGTTCGTTCGTTCAAGATTCGTGGAGCGTATTTTGCAATTTCTCAACTCTCAAAAGAAGAGCGTGAGCGTGGGGTAGTGTGTGCTTCTGCGGGAAACCATGCGCAAGGGGTTGCTTATACTTGTAATGAAATGAAGATTCCAGCGACCATCTTCATGCCGATTACAACACCTCAACAAAAGATCGGCCAAGTCCGATTCTTTGGTGGGGATTATGTAACAATCAAGTTGGTGGGGGATACCTTTGACGCGTCAGCTAAGGCTGCCCAAGAATTTACTCTCGCAGAAAAGCGGACCTTTATTGACCCGTTTGATGATCCACATGTACAGGCTGGCCAAGGAACAGTGGCCTATGAAATTCTTGAGGAAGCTCGAAAAGAATCGATTGCCTTTGATGCTGTCCTCGTTCCTGTTGGTGGAGGAGGCCTCATTTCAGGTGTTTCTACCTACATCAAAGAAACGGATCCTCGGATTGAGGTCATTGGAGTAGAGGCTGAAGGAGCACGCTCCATGAAGGCTGCTTTTGAAGCAGGTGGTCCAGTCAAATTACCAGAAATCGATAAGTTTGCAGATGGGATTGCCGTGCAAAAGGTGGGCCAATTGACTTATGAAGTAACCCGCCAGCATGTGGAAACTCTTGTTGGAGTCGATGAAGGCTTGATTTCAGAGACCTTGATTGATCTTTATTCTAAACAAGGGATCGTAGCTGAACCAGCGGGAGCTGCCAGTGTGGCATCCCTTGAAATCTTGCGCGAATACATCAAGGGGAAAACCATTTGTTGTATTATCTCAGGTGGGAATAATGATATTAACCGCATGCCTGAAATGGAAGAGAGGGCTTTGATCTACGATGGGGTCAAACACTACTTTATCGTCAACTTCCCACAACGTCCAGGGGCCCTTCGAGAATTTGTAAATGATATCTTAGGGCCAAACGATGATATCACACGTTTTGAATACATCAAGCGTGCTAGTAAGGGAACAGGCCCTGTCTTGATTGGGGTTACTTTGGCCAATAAGCATGACTATGCAGGTTTGGTCAATCGTATTGAGCGTTTTGATCCGTCTTTCATTAACTTGAACGGAAATGAAACTCTCTATAATATGCTGGTCTGAGAATAGTATAGCAACATCGTATTTCTATACAGTGGATGGTTTTTATCAAATTAAGCAATATATTTTTATGGAATATATTGCTTTTTTGTTAGGACTTGTGATATGATATGCATAAATTACAAGGAGGGATACTTTTATGTCTGTATTCTTTTTATTTCTATTGTTCTTACTGTTGGTCATAGGTGGAATTGTGATTAGCTCACTTTATGTGGTCAAGCAACAATCCGTTGCCATCATCGAACGTTTTGGTCGCTATCAAAAAATTAGCGATAGTGGCATTCATATGCGAGCGCCTTTTGGCATCGATAAAATTGCTGCACGAGTTCAATTGCGCGTCTTGCAGAGTGAGATCGTGGTTGAAACAAAAACTCAGGATAACGTGTTCGTTACCATGAATGTGGCGACGCAATACCGAGTGAACGAAAGCAACGTAAAGGATGCCTACTACAAACTCATGCGTCCAGAATCACAGATTAAATCATACATTGAAGATGCTCTTCGTTCTTCTGTGCCTAAGTTGACCTTGGATGAATTATTTGAGAAAAAAGATGAAATCGCCCTTGAAGTTCAAAAACAAGTAGCAGAAGAAATGTCAACTTATGGATATATTATTGTTAAAACCTTGATTACCAAAGTTGAGCCAGATGCTGAAGTGAAACAATCCATGAATGAGATCAATGCAGCGCAAAGAAAACGCGTGGCAGCTCAGGAGTTGG